>DASRZB010000202.1:0-3548 GCA_035653855.1 Acidothermaceae bacterium
GGCGGCGTCTACTGGGCTCCGACGTGGCCCTACTCATCTTCACTGACAGGCATCAGCTCTGCGGATCTGGCGACCGGGTACCAGGCTTCCGCAGGCAAGCAATGGAACCAGCAGCTCGGCGCGAGCCTCGCGCTTTTCGACGTCGCGGCGGCAGCGCTCAAAGCGTCGTCGAATCCCAAGGACAAGACTGGACTGTCGACGGCAATCAGCACGCTGAGCGTAGCGACACCGGTCGGACAACTGGAGTGGGGCAAGGGACCTAACGCGAACGTGGTCGTGACACCGATCATCGGTGGCCAGTGGGTTAAGGCACCGTCGGGCCCGTACAAGCTTGCGTTCGTCATCTGCGAGCACTCCTCCGACCCGAACGTTCCGATCGCAGGTACGTTGCAGCCCTACGGCGCGTGACCGACGCAACGGCCGGTCCACACACCGGATCAAACAACCCCGACCAGCTTCGGCTGGTCGGGGTTGGCTTGTCGAAGCGGTTCGGCTCATTACAAGTGCTCGACAAGGTCGATTTCGAGGTCGGAGCAGCCGAGGCTGTCGGCATCGTCGGCCCGAACGGCGCCGGCAAGACCACGCTGCTGAACGTACTCTCCGGTTCGCTCGCCCCTAGTGCAGGAACAGTGCATTTGGGTGCGCATGACATCACCCACATGCGGCCAGAGCAACGGTGTCGCCGCGGCGTCGGGCGGGCGTTCCAGATCCCTCGTCCGTTCGGGGCGATGACAGTGCTCGAGAACGTCCTCGTCGGCGCGTCCTACGGTGCCGGCCTCGGCAGATCCGCCGCGTACGACAAGTCGGTCGAGGTCCTGGAACTGTGTGGACTGATCGATCTGGCCAACCGGCGTGCAGAGAGTTTGGGACTCTTGCATCGTAAGCGCCTGGAGTTGGCGAGGTCGCTGGCGACAGATCCGCAGGTGCTGTTGCTCGACGAGATTGGCGGCGGGCTGACCGACGCAGAGGCCGCGCAACTGGTGGAGACGATCCGGCGGGTAAGAGCCCGCGGGATCAGCATTGTGTGGATCGAGCACATCGTGCATCTGTTGCTCCAGGTCATCGATCGACTCGTCGCGATGGACGCCGGGAGGGTGATCGCGAGCGGGAGGCCGGACGTCGTGCTTCGCGATGCCACCGTTGTCGACGCGTATCTGGGGAAGGCAGGCCCGTGACCCTGCTGGAAGTCCAGGACCTGCAAGCTCGGCACGGACTCCTTCAGGCCGTACGCGGGGTGAGCTTCACGGTAAGTCAGGGCGAAACCGTCGCCCTGGTTGGTGCCAACGGTGCAGGGAAGTCCACGTTGCTCCGAACGCTCGCCGGCGCCCATCCGGCCTCCGGCGGATCGATCCGATTCGATGACGTCGACATCACCGGCGTGCCCGCGCATCGACGAGTTGCTCTGGGAATCGCCCTCGTGCCGGAAGGGCGCAGGCTGTTCGCCGATCTCACCGTCGAGGAGAATCTGCTCGTCGCAGGCCGGCGTGCGAAGCCTGGGCCCTGGACCGTCGACACCGTGGTAGCTGCGTTCCCGATGCTCAAACCGCTGCGCAAGAAGAGGGCCTCGCAACTGTCCGGTGGGGAACAGCAGGCAACGTCAATCGGTCGGGCGCTCATGACCAACCCGCGACTGCTCATGGTCGACGAGGTGTCGCTTGGTCTCGCACCAATCGCGGTCGACGCGGTGTACGAGTCGCTCGCGTCGCTCATGAGGTCGGGCTCAACCGTTGTGCTTGTCGAACAGGATCTGCGCCGCGCGATGTCGGTCGCCAACCGGGTGATTTGCATTCTGGAAGGCAAGATCGTGCTCGAGGCTGCTACCGCGTCGGTCAGTCGCGAAGTCATCACCGAGGCCTACTTCGGCCTACGTGCGCAGGGGTCACCATGAGTTGGGTCAATGCCGTCGTTCAGGGCCTGCTGCTCGGCGGCCTCTACGCATTGTTCGCCTGCGGCTTGTCACTCATGTTCGGCGTCATGCGGATCATCAACCTCGCGCACGGCGATATCGCCGTGCTCGGTGCCTTCCTGGTGTGGGAGGTCACCTTCACCTACCACGTGTCGCCGTTCGTCGCGCTGCTGCCGGTGCTGCCGATCATGGCGGCCTTTGGCTACGCCCTGCAGCGCAGCGTGCTGGCGCGCAGCCTGCGCGGCGGACCGCTGATCCCGTTGCTGACGACGTTCGGTCTGTCGATCGTGATCCAGAACGGTTTGCTGCAGACCTACTCGCCAGATGTTCGCTCGCTCGGCGCGAAGGCTGGTGCGATCTCGACGAAGAGTTGGGTTATCAACTCCCAACTTGCGGTCCCCTACATCGGCCTGCTGGTGCTCGCACTCGCCGTCGTCGTCCTCGGCGGTTTGCAACTGACCCTGCGCCGCACGCCGTTCGGTCGCGAGATGCGGGCAACGGCGCTTGACCCCGACACCGCGGCGCTCGTCGGCATCCCTGCGTGGTCGGTGTACGCCAAAGCCACCGCAATAGCACTCGCGACTGCCACGCTGGCCGGTGCATTCCTCGCCATTAGGTCCACGTTCCAACCCTCAAGTGGACCGACACAGCTGATCTTCGCGTTCGAAGCCGTGGTGATCGGCGGGCTCGGCTCGCTGTGGGGAACGCTGGGCGGCGGCATCGTGCTGGGTGTTGCGCAAACTATCGGAGCCAACATCGACCCGAGGTACTCGATTCTTGCTGGCCACCTGGTCTTTCTCGCGGTCCTTGCGAGTCCTCGAGGACGCATCCTGGCCAGCCGGAGCGCGGCGAGATGACAACGGTGCGGGGCGGCCCGATAGCCGGCAGCTCTGGGTGGCTCGTCCGACGATCGACGCGCGCTTCGGCCATCGCCTCCGTCGTCTCACTTGCGCTTGTAGTTGCGCTGTTCCTGGTGCCCGAAGTGATGGGTGCCAACGCGGTGCAGCAACTCACCAGCCTGTTTACGTTTCTGATCCTCGCCATCATGTGGAACGCGCTGGCTGGCTACGGCGGAATGGTTTCTGTCGGCCAACAGGCGTTCATCGGTTTCGGCGCGTACAGCGTCATCTTCTTGACCCAACACGGCGTGACACCGTATCTGGCGGTGGTCATTGCGGCGTTCGCTTCCGCGGCACTCGCAGCGATCGAGTCGCTTCTTGTGCTGCCGCTACGCGGTGGCCAATTCGCGGTCGGAACTTGGGTCGTTGCCGAAGTGCTCGCCTTGCTGGTCACCCTCGATCACAGCATGGGCGGCGGCTCGGGCATCTCGCTGCATGGCCTGAACCGGTACTCGATCACCGACCGCCGCGACTACACCTACTGGTTGTCTCTGGCGTTCATGGTGCTGCTACTCGGTTCGGTCTTCTTGCTGCTGCGCAGAAGGACCGGTGCCGCACTGCAGGCGATTCGCGACGACGAGGAGGCGGCGGCGTCGGTCGGTGTCCGCGTACGGCCCCTTCGGTTCCTGCTGTTCGTGCTTGCGGGCTTCGGCTGCGGCGCAGCGGGCGCGCTGATCCTCGCCAACACGTCGTTCATCCAGCCGACATCGATCTTTGGTGTTCAGTACACGGCGTACATGATC
>DASRZB010000203.1:0-7720 GCA_035653855.1 Acidothermaceae bacterium
GCACCCGACGTCCCGGTTGCGTTCGCCTATCGCGCCCTCGACGGGACACGGCTGGGCGTCATTGCGTCGAACGGCGCCGCAAGCGTGGAGTTGGTCGGCGACGGTGCAACCTCCAAACCGATCGCGTTCAGTTCGACGGGATTTGCCAGTTTCCTCGTCCCGAGCCCGCCCGCGGATCCAAACGGCGATGGCGCCGGCGCACTCGGAGTCGTCGCCAAGGCGCAGCTGCTGGATTCCTCGGGTCACCCGCTCACTGCGCTGTCGGTACCGCCAACGCTCGGCGGATGACAACTCCGCGCGGCGTAACGCAGGTAGTGACGTAAGGTTTCGCGTCATGACGACGACACACGACCCAGACATCAAGCCACGCAGCCGCGCTGTCACGGACGGCCTAGAGGCCACCGCATCGCGAGGGATGCTGCGCGCGGTAGGCATGGGCGACGAGGACTGGGTCAAGCCGCAAATCGGTGTCGCCAGTTCGTGGAACGAGATCACCCCCTGCAACTTGTCGCTCGACCGCTTGGCGAAGTCGGCGAAAGAGGGCGTGCACGCAGCCGGCGGCTACCCCCTCGAGTTCGGCACGATCTCGGTGTCCGACGGGATCTCGATGGGTCACGAGGGCATGCACTTCTCGCTGGTGTCGCGCGAGGTGATCGCCGACTCGGTCGAGACGGTCATGATGGCCGAGCGGCTCGATGGCTCGGTGCTGCTCGCCGGCTGTGACAAGTCGTTGCCCGGCATGCTGATGGCGGCCGCACGGCTCGACCTCGCCGCCGTGTTCCTGTATGCCGGTACGACGCTGGCAGGCAAGATCGGCGACCGCGACAACATCAACATCGTCGACGCGTTCGAGGCTGTGGGCGGCTGCGTGCGCGGTTTGGTCACGCGCGAAGAGGTCGACGCGATTGAGCGGGTGTTCTGTCAGGTCGAAGGCGCCTGCGCCGGCATGTACACCGCGAACACGATGGCCAGTGCGGCCGAAGGTCTCGGCATGTCGATGCCGGGCTCGGCGGCACCGCCGGCTCCCGACCGCCGCCGTGACGGATTTGCGAGGGCATCGGGCGAAGCGGTGGTGGGTCTGCTGAGACAGGGAATCACTGCCCGGCAGATCATGACCAAGCCGGCGTTCGAGAACGCGATCGCTGTCGTGATGGCGCTCGGCGGTTCGACCAACGCAGTGCTCCACCTGCTTGCCATCGCTCACGAGGCCGACGTTGACCTCGACCTCGACGACTTCAACCGCATTGGCGATCGGGTTCCGCATCTGGCCGACGTCAAGCCGTTCGGCCGCTACGTCATGAGCGACGTCGACCACGTCGGCGGCGTGCCTGTCGTCATGAAGGCGTTGCTCGACGCTGGCCTGCTCGACGGCTCGGCGTTGACGGTCACCGGTAAGACGGTGGCGGAGAACCTGGCGGAAGTGCGGCCGTCCGACCCTGACGGCAAGGTCATTCACGCCATGAACGACCCGATTCACCGCACCGGCGGACTCACGATCCTGCGCGGATCGTTGGCACCCGAAGGCGCCGTGGTGAAGACCGCCGGGCTCGACCGGGCCACGTTCGAGGGAACCGCGCGGGTGTTCGACGGCGAGCGAGCTGCGATGGACGCCGTCGAGAACGGGGTGCTGCAAGCGGGCGACGTCGTCATCATCCGCAACGAGGGGCCCAAGGGCGGGCCTGGCATGCGCGAGATGCTCGCCGTCACCGCGGCCATCAAGGGCGCCGGTCTGGGCAAGGACGTGTTGCTGCTGACCGACGGCCGGTTCTCCGGCGGGACGACCGGCCTGTGCATCGCACACGTTGCGCCCGAGGCGGTCGACGGCGGACCGATCGCGTTCGTCCGCGACGGCGACCTGATCAAGCTCGACGTCGGCACTCGGACGCTCGATCTCTTAGTGGACGACGAGGAGCTGGCGAAGCGGCGGATCGGCTGGGAGCCGATGCCGGCGAGGTACAAGACGGGTGTGCTGTCGAAGTACCGCAAGCTCGTCGGCTCCGCCGCCTACGGTGCCGTCTGCAGCTAGGAGCGAAGCGACGGGCGGAAGACGGCCTTGGCAGCAGTGCCGTCTGCAGCTAGGAGCGGCTCTCGCCGTCCCTTCCGACCGACCGCTGAAGTCCAGCGCACGCAAGAACGAGCGCTGGACTTCAACACTCCTCGGCGACGGGCGCTGGTTGGCGTCCAGGTAGTAGGAAGTCCTTGTATTTATAGGGTTTCCGGGCTCTTGGACGCCGCTTCGTGTTTGACATCTTTCGACCGGTAAGACAATCTTGGACGCGTGCAGACCCTTCTTGTAGTAAGTGAGCGCGCAGGCTGACCTCCAGGTCCGCTAGCGCGCCGCCCCTCTGTGCTTCACGGCACGAGGGGCTTTTTGTTGCCCGAGTGTGAACTGTTGTTGCCCCGCCGCAGTGAGATGGAGAGCTGAAATGAGTGAGCAGATAACTGGCGCGAAGTCGCTGGTGCTCGCGTTGGAACGCGCCGGCGCCGAAATCGCGTTCGGGATCCCCGGCGGCGCCATCTTGCCGCTGTACGACCCGCTCTTCGACTCCGTCAAGCTTCGGCACGTCCTTGTCCGCCACGAGCAGGGCGCCGGCCACGCGGCCGAGGGCTACGCGATGGCCACCGGCAAGGTCGGCGTGTGCATGGCCACGTCGGGGCCGGGCGCGACGAACCTCGTCACGCCCATCTCTAACGCCTACATGGACTCCACGCCGATCGTCGCGATCACCGGCCAGGTTCCGTCGTCCGCCATTGGTTCTGACGCGTTCCAAGAGGCCGACATCCGCGGCATTACGATGCCGATCACGAAGCACAACTTCCTCGTCACCAACCCCGACGAGATTGCACGGACTGTGGCAGAGGCGTTCTACATCGCGTCGACGGGCCGGCCTGGGCCAGTGCTCGTTGACGTCGCGAAAGACGCGCTCCAGGCGATGACGACCTTCGACTACCCCGACAAGGTCGACCTCCCGGGCTACCGCCCGGCCGCCAAGCCGCACAGCAAGCAAATCCGCGAGGCCGCGAAACTCATCGTGTCGGCCAAACGGCCGGTGCTCTACGTCGGTGGCGGCGTGCAGATCGCACGTGCGACGCAGGAGCTGAAGCAGCTCGCCGAGTTCACCGGGATCCCGGTGGTCACCACACTGATGGCCCGCGGCGCGTTCCCCGACAACCACCCGCAGCACATGGGGATGCCGGGCATGCACGGCACGGTCGGCGCGGTAGGCGCGTTGCAGAAGGCCGACTTGCTGATCGCGCTCGGCGCTCGGTTCGACGACCGGGTCACCGGCAAGCTGTCGACCTTTGCTCCCGACGCGACGATCATTCACGCCGACATCGATCCGGCCGAGATCTCGAAGAACCGCATCGCCGACGTCCCGATCGTCGGTGACGCGCGCGAGGTGATCGCCGACCTGATCGTTGCGGTGAAGTCCGAACTCGAGGCGGGCAACCAGGCCGACCTCACGGCGTGGTGGCGCCAACTCGACCAATGGCGCACGGTCTACCCGCTCGGGTACGACACGCCGTCCGACGGAAGCTTGTCGCCGCAGTACGTGATCCAACGCCTCGGCAACATTGCCGGCCCCGAGGCGGTCTACGTGGCGGGCGTCGGGCAGCACCAGATGTGGGCGGCGCATTACCTGCCCCACGAGTTGCCGCACAGCTGGATCAACTCGGGTGGCGCCGGCACGATGGGCTTTGCGGTGCCCGCGGCGATGGGCGCGAAGTTCGGCCGGCCCGACGCGACGGTGTGGGCGATCGACGGCGACGGATGTTTCCAGATGACCAACCAGGAGCTGGTGACGTGCGCACTCGAAGGGGCACCGATCAAGGTCGCGCTGATCAACAACGGCGCGCTCGGCATGGTGCGGCAGTGGCAGACGCTCTTCTATAACGCGCGCTACTCCAACACTGACCTGCATTCGCGCCGGATTCCGGACTTCGTGAAGCTGGCTGACGCGATGGGCTGTGTCGGTCTGCGATGCGACAGTGCGGACGACGTCGATGCGACGATCGAGAAGGCGATGGGGATCAACGACGCCCCTGTTGTCATCGACTTCGGCGTCCACAAGGACGCCATGGTCTGGCCGATGGTCGCCGCCGGCACCAGCAACGACGACATCAAGGTCGCCCGCGACCTCGCCCCGGCCTGGGACGGAGAGGAACTCTAAGTCATGTCCAAGCACACGCTCTCGGTGCTCGTCGAGAACAAACCCGGCGTGCTCGCCCGGATCGCCGGCCTGTTCGCGCGACGCGGATTCAACATCGACTCACTCGCAGTGGGGCCGACCGAGTACCCGGACGTCTCGCGAATGACGATCGTGGTCAACGTCGAGGACAACCCGCTCGAGCAGGTCACCAAGCAGCTCAACAAGCTCATCAACGTGCTCAAGATTGTCGAGCTCGAGCCGGCTTCTTCGGTGTCGCGTGAGTTGCTCCTCGTGAAGGTGAAGGCCGATCCGCAGATCCGGTCGCAGGTGCTGGAGATCGTGCAACTGTTCCGGGCGAAGGTCATCGATGTCGCGGTAGACGCGGTGACGATCGAGGCGACCGGCGGCGCGGAGAAGATCGAGGCGCTGCTGCGGGTGCTCGAACCGTTCGGCGTAAAGGAGCTCGCGCAATCGGGCATGGTCGCGATGGGCCGCGGTACGCGGTCGATCACCGACCGAACGCTGCGCACTGTTGACCGCATCGCTTAAACCCTAGAAATCAAACTCAAGCTAAGGAGCGCACGTCCGTGCCTGTTGAGATCTTCTATGACGACGACACCGACCTGTCGATCATCCAGAACCGCCACGTCGCTGTGCTCGGATACGGCAGCCAGGGGCACGCGCACGCACTGTCGCTTCGCGACTCCGGTGTTGATGTGCGCGTCGGTCTGCTCGAGGGCTCGAAGAGCCGCGAGAAGGCGGAGTCGGAAGGCTTGCGCGTCCTTACTCCGGCCGCCGCGTGCGAGGAGGCCGACCTGATCATGGTGCTCGCGCCTGACCCGGTGCAGCGCCACCTCTACAAGGACGCGATCGAGCCCAACCTCGTCGACGGCGATGCGCTGTTCTTCGGGCACGGCCTGAACATCCGTTACGGCCTGATCACCCCGCCGTCCGGTGTCGATGTTTGCATGGTGGCGCCGAAGGGGCCGGGGCATCTGGTGCGGCGGCAGTTCGAAGAGGGTCGTGGCGTGCCGGTGCTGCTTGCTGTCGAGCAGGACGCAACGGGCAAGGCATGGGACCTCGTGAAGTCCTACGCGAAGGGGATCGGCGGTACTCGCGCGGGCGCGTTGAAGACGACGTTTAAGGAAGAGACCGAGACCGACTTGTTCGGTGAGCAGGTCGTGTTGTGCGGCGGACTTTCCGAGCTCATCAAGGCCGGGTTCGACACCCTCGTCGCCGCTGGCTACCAGCCCGAGGTTGCCTACTTCGAGTGCCTGCACGAGGTAAAGCTGATCGTCGACCTGATGTATGAGGGCGGCATCTCGAAGATGTACTGGTCGGTTTCCGAGACGGCTGAGTACGGCGGCTACACCCGCGGCCCGCGCATTGTCACTGACGCCACCAAGGTCGAGATGAAGAAGATCCTCGGCGAGATCCAGGACGGCGAGTTCGCCCGCGAATGGATGGCCGAATACGACGCCGGCCTGCCGAACTACAAGCAGTACTACAAGGAGAACACCGAGCACCCGATCGAGGTCACCGGCCGCGCACTGCGCCCGATGATGAGCTGGATCACCGACGCCGAGTAACCGGCCGGACGGCGGACGGCGGGGGGCGGGCGCAGCGGGCTAGCTGCGGCGGACGCGACTGCGACCGCGGTGGGATCCGTCGAAGGGCAGCAAACGGTCGACGTAGCGCTTGCCTTCCCAGAGCAAAGTCGCGGCCGCCCAGAAGATGAGGGCGCCGATGAGGCCGGCGGGCTTGGCCATGAAGATCAAGAGGATCCAGCCGACGCCTGCGCACAAGAGTCCGTTGAAGAACATCAGCGTCTCGAAGACCATGAGGGTGCGCACGCGGTTGGATCCCACGTCCAAATGGTGCGCCAGGATCGCCGCTAGGCGCCAGAGCGGCGCGACCGCCGGGTGAAACGTGCCGGAAACGTTCGCGCTAGAATCCCGCCATTAGGCGCGTGCTACAGCGTGGTGGCCCAACGCCGACGACCCAGCCATGACGTCGGAGGATTGCCCACCCATGAGCAAGCCCATTGTCCTGATCGCCGAAGAACTCTCGCCCGCCGGCATCGACCTGCTGGGTGGCGACTTCGAGATCCGTGAAGTCGACGGCGCCGATCGCGCCGCCCTGCTGCCCGCACTCGCCGCTGCTGACGCTGTCATCATCCGTAGCGCGACCAAGATCGACGCCGAGGCCATCGCGGCTGCACCGAACCTGAAGGTGGTCGCGCGCGCCGGCGTCGGCCTCGACAACGTCGACATCAAGGCCGCGACCAACGCCGGCGTCATGGTGGTGAACGCGCCGCAGTCGAACATCGTCAGTGCCGCCGAACAGGCGATTGCGCTGCTGTTCGCCGTCGCCCGCCGCACGCCGGTCGCGAACGCGTCTCTTAAGTCGGGTCAGTGGAAGCGCTCGAAGTTCACCGGTGTCGAGATCTTCGACAAGACCGTCGGCGTCGTCGGGCTCGGCAAGATCGGGCAACTCGTCGCGCAGCGGCTGGCCGCCTTCGGCACCCACATAATTGCGTACGACCCCTACGTCCAGCCCGCCCGCGCGGCGCAGTACGGCGTGCGGCTCGTCACTCTCGAGGAGCTGCTGCGAGAGGCCGACATCATCACCATCCACCTGCCGAAGACCCCCGAAACGCTCGACCTCATCAGCGAGCGCGAGCTCGGCATGGTCAAGCCCGGCGTCATCATCGTGAACGCCGCTCGAGGCGGACTCATCAACGAGGACGCTCTAGCCATCGCCCTCAAGGAAGGTCGCATCGGCGGCGTCGGTCTTGACGTCTTCGCGACCGAGCCGACGACGTCCAGCCCCTTGTTCGAGTTCGACAACGTCGTCGTGACTCCGCACCTGGGCGCGAGCACGGACGAGGCTCAGGAGAAGGCGGGCACCGCAGTCGCGCGGTCGGTGAAGCTCGCCTTGTCTGGTGAGTTCGTGCCCGACGCGGTTAACGTGCAGGGTGGCGCGATCGCGGAGGATGTCCGTCCTGGCCTGCCGCTCGCCGAGAAGCTCGGCCGCGTTTTCACTGCGCTGGCTGGTGGCATCGCGACCCGCATCGAGGTCGAGGTACGTGGCGAGATCGCGGCCTACGACGTCAAGGTGCTCGAGCTCGCAGTACTGAAGGGCGTGTTCACCGACGTCGTCGAGAAGTCGGTCACTTACGTCAACGCGCCGCTGTTCGCGCAGGATCGCGGCGTCGAGGTGAGCCTCACGACCAGCGACGACAGCCCTGACTTCCGCAACTTGATCACTGTTCGGGGCACGCTGCCCAACGGTCACCAGCTGTCGATCGGCGGCACCCTCGTGCGGCCGAAGTTCGTCGAGAAGCTGGTCAAGGTTGATGACTTCGACGTCGAGCTCACACTGTCGGAGCACCTCGCGTTCTTCCGCTACGAAGACCGTCCGGGTGTGGTCGGTGTCGTCGGTCGCATTCTTGGCGAGCACGGCATCAACATCGCTGGCATGCAGGTCGCCCGTGATACCCGCGGTGGTCACGCGCTCGTTGCCCTGACCGTCGACTCCGCTTTGCCGGTCGCTGTTCTCGAGACGAT
>DASRZB010000204.1:0-2238 GCA_035653855.1 Acidothermaceae bacterium
CTGCTACACACTGTCGCCGACGTGATGCTCTCCCGGAGGGACATCCAGGCATGACCCAGTTCTTCGACTACCTGATCCTCGGGCTGACCCGAGGGTCGATGTACGCCCTCATCGCGCTGGGCTACACGCTGGTCTACGGGATCCTGCAGCTGATCAACTTCGCGCACAGCGAGGTGTTCATGTCTGGGGCGTTCGGCAGCTACATCGTGGTGCACCTGATCGTGGGTGACGGCTCGGGGACGGCGACGTGGGAAGTCCCCATCGTCATCGCGGTGGGCATGGTCACCGGCGCGATCACCGCCGCCTGCATAGCTTGGACTCTCGAGAGAGTGGCCTACCGGCCGCTGAGACGAAGAGGCGCGCCGAAACTCGCCTTCTTGATCGGGGCGATCGGCGCGTCGTTCTTTCTCTCAACCCTGGCTAGCAAACTCTTCAATAGCCAGACCACGAATCAATTCCCGATCTTCTTCGACCACAACACCACGTTGTTCCAGATCGACGGCGCGAACGTGAAAGCCCTGCAAGCGGTCATCGTGCTGTCCGCCCTGGCGATGATGGTGTTCCTTGACCGGCTGGTAAACGTCACCAAGCTGGGCCGCAGCATTCGCGCGGTCTCCGAGGACGCCCCCACCGCGGCGCTCATGGGGATCGACATCGACAAGACCATCTCGCGCACCTTCATTATCGGCGGTCTGCTCGGTGGTGCGGCTGGCTTCTTGTTCGGGCTGAACTTCAGCTTCGCCTACAACATGGGCTTCGCACCTGGCGTGAAGGCATTCGCGGCCGCTGTGCTCGGCGGTATCGGCAACATCCGTGGTGCCATGCTCGGCGGCCTGCTCCTCGGGGTCGTTGAGAACCTCGTGCTCCTCATACCCGGCTTCGACGCAAGCTGGACCGACGTCGTCGCGTTCATCGTTCTCGTTGGCGTGCTGATGTTCCGCCCGACCGGCATTCTCGGCGAGCGTGTGGGGCGGGCGGCATGACCGACGTCAGTGCGCCCACGACGCTGCCACCACGGGCGCAGATTCACGCGCCTTCGCACCGGACAGTTTTGTTGAAGCGGCTTCTGGCATGCCTTGCGGGTGGAGTCGTGCTGGCGATGATGGTAGGCCCACAGGAGGGGTCGCAAACCGACTACGGCTACGCGTTCCGCAAGTCTGTTCTTGAGCCGCGCATCGTTGTCTTCCTGGGCATCGGTGTGCTGCTCTTCCTCGCCATCACTTACTGGCCGACGATCGTGCCGTACCTGACCAGGCCGGGTTTCTGGCCATTGGTGTCGGGTGCGCTCGCAGTGATCGCCGCGATCACGTTGATGCACTGGTACGACCCTGCCGGTGATGGCAAGTTCACCTCGACCGCCACGGTCGTCAGGCACGCGTCGAATATCTCTGCATTAGCAACGGCATTCTTCGGATGGCTCGCCTGGGCCGAACTTCTGGCGATTGTCATCGCCGGCGCGGCATCGATCATCTTGAGACTGCGGCGACTCGCCGCCGTCGTTGCCGTTGCGGCCGTGGTCGCGGCAATCATCAGCTATCTCGCGCACCAAGCGGTCGTGGACGCTGGTGGCCACCAGATCGATCACTCCCTCGGGTACGCGGCAGCGATACTCGGATATCTCGTCGTCGCGGGTGCCATGCTGATTTCGGCGACTACCGCGGCGCAGCAAGTCGAGAGCAAGGCGTTAGTCGGTCGGGTATTTGCTTTCCGTCCCGGGCTGCCGCTGGTTGTTCTCGGCGCGGTTCTCACGATCCTCGCGTTCCTCGAGGCACGGTGGTTTTCACCGGGGGACAAGAACACGACGCTGTCCGCGACGCACAGTCTTTTCGCCGGAAGTGGCCTGAGTTCTCTCGAGTACGACTACTTGGGCTGGCTGGGCTGGCTGCTCCTCGCGATTTCGGTTGTTCTCTCGGGTGCGGCTGTCTGGATCCGCAGTCGGCCGCTGGGTTGGGTAGCCACTCTCGTCGGTCTGGTAGCAACAGTGATCACGCTGATCACCATGTACGAGATGAGCAAGATCGGCGCGCAGCACAAACTCGATGCGGCCACCGGGCCTTGGCAGAATCTGGGCGCAGGCGGCTGGATGGCGTGCGGTGGATTCTTCCTCGTGGGTGCGGCCGGCTTCATTGCTGCCACTGCGCTTCGGCCATCGACCTCGGCCGTTTCCCGCCCGCACGGCCGTCGCGGTCGCCTCGGATACACCAGCTCTGATGTTGTTGGGACGAGCACGGGTTCGCA
>DASRZB010000205.1:0-9822 GCA_035653855.1 Acidothermaceae bacterium
CGGACCGGCGCGTACAACTCGAGGTGGACGAAGGATCAGGTCGGTGCGCTGGTCGACCAGACCCCGAACCGGGCGGCGACGGAAACGAACGCCGCTCGTCCCCGGACGAGCACGTCATGTGTCTACACGACCAGCACGACGGGCATGCCGACGCCCGGGCCGATGACCTACAGCGAAGTGATCTGGTTCAACACGACGTCGACCAAGGGCGGCAAGCTGATCGGGCTGGAGAACACCATAACTGGGATCTCGGACAGCTCGGGCGCGGGGGGCCAGTACGACCGCATGATGTACATGGATACCAACGGCGAGATCTGGTTCGGCGTCTGGACCGGCGCGGCGACCGCGATTCATTCCGTCGCAGGCCTCAACGACGGTAACTGGCACATGGCGGCCGCGACCATGAGCACGACCTCCGGCATGTCGCTGTATATCGACGGGAATCTGGTTGCGACGGACGCGAACACGACCTCCGAGACCGAGACGAGGGCGAGCTACTGGCGGGTCGGCTGCGGCAACCTGGCAGGCTGGGGCAGCGACTGGACCGGCGCAAATGCGCCCGGTAACAGCGGGGCCGACAACCTCAACTACCCCTTCAATGGGTCACTCGACGAAGCGACCGTGTGGTTCAGCACGCTGACCGCGGCCGACGTCGCCTTCCTCTACTGGATTCACTGACCGTCATCGGGATCCGCTGCCCCGGTCGTCTTCATGACTGCCGCGGCCCGGCCGATGAGACAAGGGACCAGTCGATGATCCCGGAGGACCTATGACGAGTGGCCCCTTGCTGGCTGCCCTGCCTGACGGGACCTCGCGCGCGCTCGCAGCGGCGGTCGCGGCCCGGCTGATCGGCAATGTCGAACGGGTCGTGCACGGACGCCGTCCGGCTGTCGAATTGGTTGCGGCCGGCCTTCTTGCCGGTGGACACGTCCTCGTGCAGGACGTCCCCGGCAGCGGCAAGACGACCCTGGCGCGGGCATTCGCGCGCTCGGTCGGCGGCAGCTTTCGGCGGATCCAGGGCACAGCTGACTTGTTGCCCGGCGACATCACCGGCTCTGCGATGTGGGACCCGGACCAACACAGCTTCGTGTTCGTGCCTGGTCCGGTCTTTGCCAACGTGCTGCTCGTCGACGAGCTCAACCGCGCGACCCCGCGCGCGCAGTCTGCACTGCTGGAGGCCCTCGACGAGGGTGCGGTCACGGTTGACGGCGTCCGCCATGCATTGCCTGAACCGTTCTTCGTCGTCGCGACCCAAAACCCGACCGACCAATACGGCACGTACCCGTTGCCCGAAGGACAGCTCGACCGATTCTCGGTCGCTTTGACATTGGGCGAGAACGACCTCGCGACCGAGCGCCAGGTAGTTCGCGAACAATTGTTGCGGCCGACGGTCGACGACCTGCAGCCCGTGGTGTCGCCTCACGACCTGCGCTGGGTGCAGGACGAAGTGCGCCGCACCCACGTGGCCGACGGCGTCCTCGATTTCGCTTTGAACGTCATACGCGCAACGCGTCGTCACCCTGCCGTCCGCATCGGTGCGAGCTCGCGAGCCGCGTTGTCGCTGGTGCGATGTGCGCAAGCGCGCACCCTCGTCTATGACCGTGAGTTCGTCGTGCCGGACGACGTGAAGGTTCTCGCACCGTTTGTGCTCGGGCATCGCCTCGTCTTGCAGCGCGGTGCACAAGGACCGCGCGGCGCAGGGTTCGACGCGCTCGGCGCTGGGAGCGCGGTGGTGGCCGAGGTGTTGGCGTCGGTGCCGGTCCCGGTCCGTGGCTGAGTCTGTCGTTCCAACCGCCCGTGTCCAGCGGCTGCGGATCACCTCCAACGGGTGGGCTGCCGTCGGCGGTGCGGGTCTGATGTTTGCGTTGGCTGTTCAGACGCAAAGCGTGTGGATGCAGGTCGTCGGCAGCGCGCTGGTCGGCCTCCTCGGAATCTCGGCGATTTCTGTCGTCCGCCGCCGAGACGGCGTGACGGTCAGCGTGCAGATACCGGCGGAGGTCAGCGTCGGTGTCCCCTTCGACTTCCACGTGGCGGTCACCAATGCCGGGCGGCGACGGACGGCGCCTTTGCGCATCACGTGTTACTTCCCCGCGTCGATCCCCGTTGTCGACCCGCCGCCCGTGGTGTATGTCGATCCTGTCCTTGCCGGCGAGCAGACCACCGTGTCGCTTTGTCGCGCTGCACTTCGGCGCGGCTTCGTGGCTCAGACAGTACTGATCGTCGATGCAATCGGATCGTTCGGATTCTTTAGATCCACCAGGCCTTTTGACGGCGTTGGGGGGATGTCCGCTGCTCCCTTGGCGGGTCCGCCGATCGATCTCCCGCGGGTCTTGGGAGTGCAGGCCGAAGGATTCGGTCCGCTCGGTCCAGGCCTCGACGTGCGTGGTGTGCGGGAGTGGCGACCAGGTGATGCAGTGCGTCACGTGCATTGGCGCACGACTGCACGCACCGGTCGGATTGCCGTGCTCGACTACGCTGAGCCGACGGTCGGCACGATTGGTGTGCTGGCTGCCGGGACGTCACCCGACGCGCGCTTTGAGGCTGCGCTGGCCGTCGCATTGTCGACCGCGTGGCGGGCTCTTGGCGACGACCTGCACCTCGTCGTCCCGTATTGGAACGCGCGCGGGCAGACACTGCTCACCACTGCAGCGTCAATTCGTACGCTGTTGCAATGGCATCGGCTGTTTGCGGTCATCCGCGCCGAGATTCCCGAACCCGCCACAGTGGATGCGCTGTTCGCGAGTGTGGGCACCGGCGGCGTCGTGCTTATGGCGGTCGGCGACGGCGTCTCCTGTGAGTTTGTGTCTTACGTAAAGTCCACGGCAGTGCTCACTGGCGTTCGCCTCATCGACTGTGCCGACTACACCGACGGTCAGTCATGAGCGGCACCCGAACGAGCGCCGCCGTCAATGCGCGTGCCACGCGCATCTCGCTGCTTGTCGGTGGTGGGGCCGCGGAGTTCGCGGTGATGCCCTTGCTGAGTGGGCCCGCCGACGCGATCGCGCTCGCTTCGTTCCTCGCGATCGGCATTGCCACGATCGGGCTGCCGCTGCCCAAGGTCGCGGCGGGCGCGCGACCGGGAGGCTTCCGACTGACGATCGCGCCCCGGCAAGCAACCGCGCTCGCACTCATCATGGCGGGTGCCGTCTTAGTGCTCGCGAGGGTCAACACGTTCGATGCGGATTCGAAAGCCGCAGCGCTCACCACGCTGCTCCTCGTCGTCCAGGTTGCGCATTGCCTTGCCTTGCAGACTCGACGTGAGGCGGCATTGGGGTGCGCGATCGTGGTGGTACTGCTATCAGTCGGTGCGGCGTTTGCAGGTGATGTGACATTGCTGCTGCCGGTGATGGTTGCGTTGCCCGCGGTTGCTGTGACCGCGGCGCTGTTGCACCGCGGATCACTGATCGACGCGGCCGACGTCACATCGACCGGGGGCGCGGGCGCGATCGTCCGCGCATGCATGACGCCGGTCGCCCTCGCCACGGTTCTCGGGGTCGTCGTCTTCCTCGTGCTGCCGGACACCGGTCAACTGCACACCCGCGCTCGGTTCGCCAGTGGTGCGAGCACCTCGGCGTCGAACGCCGACCCCGTGCCAGGTAGCTCGGGCGGCCGTGCAGGCAGCGACCCTGGGGCAGGCGCGGTCGATCTCGGGTTACGTGGGTCGCTGAGCAGCGAGCCGGTGTTCGAGGCGCCGGCTGATTCGCCGGCTTACTGGCAGGGCGCGATCTTCAGTTCGTTCGATGGGCGATCTTGGACCGCGCATGGGCCTTTCACGGAGTGGACGTCCGGGCCTGGTGCGACGCAGCTTGCCCCGGCCGACCCGACGTCCCAGGCGGGCGATGTTGCGCGCACCTACACCGTTCGAGTGCTGACGACGACGCCGCTCGACGTCGTCCTGTCGCCAGGTCGGCCCACAAGCTACGTCGGTTCTGGACACGTCATCGATGACGGTGACGGAACTCCGCACATCGTGCACTCTCCGGCGACCGTCGTGGCGACGACGTACACGGTCTCGTCGACGTTGCCCAACGACCCCGCATCGGTTAGCTCGAAAGGCGCCGACCTTACGGATCCACAATGGCTCACCGTGCCGGACGACCTACCACCTCGGGTGAGTGCGTTGGCGGCGTCACTCGTCGCGGGCTCGGCAAGCCGATTAAGTGCCGTGAATGCCGTCGAGGACTATCTGCGTTCGAACGAGAAGTACAATCTGAACTCGCCGGTACCCGCGGCCGGCGAGGACGCGGTCGACGACTTTCTCTTCGTTTCACATGTTGGCTTTTGCGAACAGTTCGCGACAGCGGCGGTCATCATGCTGCGCAGCCAGGGGATCCCGGCGCGATTCGTGACCGGCTACGTCGACGGCGATACGAGTGTCGATCCGGGCCAACGAGTCTTTCGTGGCAGCGACGCGCACGCGTGGGTGCAGGTGTTCTACCCGGGCGTGGGTTGGGTCAACAGCGACCCGACTGCCGGTGCCGTCTTGCACACGACTGGGCAGTCTTTGCGGCAGCGCCTCGGTTCGTTGATGAAGCGCGCGTGGCACGGATTCCCTGGTGGGCGGGCCGGTGCTGTCGTCGCCCTCGCGCTCGCCGTCATCCTCGGCACCGCCCTGAGCACGATCGGACGCGCATGGCTGCGCCGCCGGCGCCGGTACGCGGGCGTCGATCGAGGGCGCAGTGGCGATGGGCCGATCCTGGCTGCCTACCTGCGGCTCGACCTCGCGTTGCACGGAGTCGAGCGCGCTCGTGCTCCGAGCGAGAGCCTGGGCGAGCTGGCCAATCGGCTCGGCGGGTTCGTGGCGACGCCGGGCGAAGTTGCCGCCGCGATCAGGTGCCTCGAGCGCGAGACGTACGGCGTCGACCCACCATCGGCGGCAGAGTCCGCTGGGGCCATTGCGGTGTTCGATCGACTCCGCGCCGCAGCAGGGTCGGAGCTCGTGGCCGTCGCGGCGGCGACCGGGGCCGGCGGGACGATCGGGGCCGGCGCGAACGGGGCCGGGGCGATCGGGGCCGGGGCGAACGGGACCGGGGCGAACTACGCCCGCTGATCGCCGTCCGCCCTGGGTCTGAGGCACTTCGCATCCCGGGTGGTTGCGATTCTTGCCAATTCGGGGGTTGAACACGACCACCCGGGATGCGAAGTGGCCGCCCCGGCTACTTGTGGGCTAGAAGAGGCGGGCGGTCGGGTCGTCGGCACCGCGCAACGCGTCGTAGTCGATCGTGATGCACTCGATGCTGCGGTCGACGGCGAGCACTCGAGCCTGCGGCTTGATCTCTTGCGCGGCGAAGATGCCACGCACGGGTGCGATGAGGGCGTCGCGGTTCATCAACTCGAGGTAGCGCGTCAGCTGCTCGACGCCGTCGATCTCGCCGCGGCGCTTGATCTCGACTGCGACGCTCACACCGGCGGCATCGCGGCACAGCAGGTCGACCGGGCCGATAGGTGTCGGATACTCGCGACGTACCAGGGTCATGCCCTCACCGAGAGCGCTTGGGTGTGTCGCGAGCAGCACCTGCAGATGCGCCTCGACGCCATCTTTGACCAGGCCAGGATCGACGCCGAGTTCGTGACTTGAGTCGTGCAGCAGCTCTTCGATGGTGAGCACGAGTTGCTCGCCGGCCTTGTTCGTGACAGTCCAGACACCGGGAGCTTCCTGCAGCGTGCACGGCGGGCTCATCCAGTTCAGCGGCTTGTAGGCCCGATCGTCGGCGTGGATTGACACGGAGCCGTCCGCTTTGACGAGGATCAGCCGCTGCGCGCTCGGCAAATGGGCTGTCAGCCGGCCGACGTAGTCGACGCTGCACCGAGCAATGACCAGCCGCACACGGTTACGTTAGCGGCAGCAACCTCGATCGGACGACGTCGGTCCGGCGAAGCGGTCACCCGCAGGGTGTCTTGGTGATCCCGCCCATGAAGCTTGCTGAATAGAACATCTTGCCGGATCCCGAAGTTAGTTGTATGCAGTAGCCGCCGGATTGAGACAGGCTCGTCGAGCCGCCTGTCGTCACACCGGATGGGTACGTGAAGACCGTGACGTCGACGGTCTTGTTCGACATTCTGAAGCCTTCGGAGCTCAGCGCCGCGGGCAGCGTCGCGGAGGTGAAGGTCGCTTCGGGGAGGTACGTCTGGAAGTCGGCGAAGTAGCTTTCTTCGGCGAGCGCGGCGCCGTGCACGTCAGCTTTCGCCTGGGTGTCATAGGCAGTCTGCTTTTGGCTCAGGAAGATCGGGATCGCGATGGCCGCCAGAATACCGATGATGATCATGACGACCAAGAGCTCGATCAGGCTGAAGCCCGACTCAGCGTCGCGGGCGACGGGATGTCCAGCGTCGCGGGCAGCGTGGAAGTACCGCTTGCGCGCGAGTCGTCCACGAGAAAAAGCCATGCGATGATCATCGGAATTCGGCCGACGCGACTTTAGGTTTCCTTTAAGTCGGCCGGTTCCAGTCGCACGATGATCGACTTCGATGTCGGCGTATTGCTGGTGTCAGCCGTGCTGTCGAGGGGCACCAGGACATTGGTTTCGGGGAAGTAGGCGGCGGCGCACCCCCGTGCTGTCGGATACGAGACGACCCGAAACTCAGGTGCGCGGCGCGCCTCGCCGTCGGTCCAGACGCTGACCAGATCGACCATCTCGCCGTCCGTAAGACCGAGCGCCGCGATGTCGTCGGGGCTGACGAAGACCACGCGGCGACCGTGATGGATGCCGCGGTAACGGTCGTTCAGGCCGTAGATCGTCGTGTTGTACTGGTCGTGCGAACGAATCGTCTGCAGGATCAGGCAGCCAGGGCCAGGCCGCAGTACCACCAGCTCGTTCACGGTGAATTCCGCCCGGCCACTTCGCGTCGTGAACGTGCGCGAATCGCGCGGCGGATGTGGCAACGTGAACCCGCCGGGCACCCGAACGCGCGTGTTGAAATCGTCGAATCCGGGCACTACCCGCGCAATCGACGCACGAATGCGGTCGTAGTCGTTCTCGAATTCCGCCCACGGCACCGGGCTCGCGTCGCCGAGGACGGCACGGGCCAGCCGGGTGACGATGGCGACCTCACTCAACAAGTAGCGGGACGCCGGTGCGAGCACGCCGCTGGATGCGTGCACCATGCCCATCGAGTCCTCGACGGTGACGAACTGTTCTCCGCCGGCCTGCATGTCGTGCTCGGTGCGCCCAAGTGTCGGCAGGATAAGGGAGATGTCGCCAACCACGGTGTGCGAGCGATTGAGCTTCGTCGAGACGTGCACACTGAGCCGCAGGCTCTCGAGCGCGGCAAGTGTCGTCTGCGTGTCTGGCGTCGCCGCGGCGAAGTTGCCGCCCATCGCGACGAACACCTTGGCTCGACCGTCGCGCATCGCGCGGATCGTCTCGACCGTATCGAAGCCGTGTGCCCGCGGCGGCTCGATACCGAACTCGTGCTTGAGGGCGTCGAGAAACTCTGGCTTCGGCCTCTCCCAAATGCCCATCGTGCGGTCGCCCTGCACGTTGCTGTGACCGCGGACCGGGCACACACCCGCCCCCGGTCGACCGATGTTTCCTCGCAGCAGGAGGAAGTTCACGATTTCGCGAATGGTGGGGACCGAGTTCTTGTGTTGTGTTAGGCCCATCGCCCAGCACACGACGATGCTGCGTGAGCGTGTCACGAGTGCAGCGAGTTCTTCGATCTGGTCGCGGCCGAGCCCAGTGGCGTCGCTGACGTCGTCCCACTTCAGTTTGCGCGTCGCTGCGGCGAACTCGGTGAAGCCGTCGGTGTGCTCAGCGATGAAAGTGTGGTCGAGAATGCTCCCGGGCGCGCGATCCTCGGCCTCCAATAGCAGCAAGTTGAGTGCCTGAAACAGAGCCAGGTCACCGTTCACTTTGAGCTGAAGGAAAAGGTCGGCGAGTTGCGTGCCATGCCCCACAACGCCCTTCGGTCGTTGTGGATTCTTGAAGCGCAGCAGGCCTGCTTCTGGCAGCGGGTTGACCGCGACGATGCGCGCGCCGTGCTCCTTTGCCTTCTCGAGTGCAGTCAACATCCGTGGGTGATTCGTGCCCGGGTTCTGGCCGGCAATGATGATGAGTTCTGCCTTGTCGAGATCCTGGAGCAGGACGCTGCCCTTCCCGATGCCGATCGTTTCCGACAACGCCGAGCCGCTCGACTCGTGGCACATGTTCGAGCAGTCCGGCAAGTTGTTGGTGCCGAACTCGCGAACGAACAATTGATAAGCAAACGCTGCTTCGTTGCTGGTGCGGCCTGAGGTGTAGAACACCGCTTCGTCGGGGCTCGCGAGGGCTTTGAGTTCGCGTGCGATCAGATCGAACGCGGCATCCCACTCGATCGGTTCGTAATGCCGGCTGCCCTCGCGTTTCACGACCGGGTGGGTCAGCCGGCCTTGCTGCCCGAGCCAGTAGCCGTCGCGTTCGCGCAGGTCGTCGACGGAGTGCTCCTTGAAGAAGTCGGGCCCGATGCGCCGGACCGTGGCTTCCTCGGCAACCGCCTTGGCGCCGTTTTCGCAAAACTCCGCGATGTGGTGCTTGTTGCCTTCCGGCCAGGCGCAGCCGGGGCAGTCGAAGCCCGACCGCTGGTTGAGGGCGCGCAGCGTCGTCAGAGTGCGGGCGGGGCCCATCTCGTGCAGCGAATCGGACATCGCGCCAGCAACGCCAGGGAGGCCGGCCGCCCACGTTTTCGGTTCACTGACCGTCAACTTGTCGCGCCTGCGGGCCATAGTGTGACCCTAAATCACCACGACCGTCTTCGACACCAGGCGGTCGTGAAACTGAACGCTAAGGGTGGGTCGCGCGTACTGCGCGTGGGAAGGTTTTCCGCCATGGTGTTTGTGCTCAGCGGCGCGGCGGCCCTTTTTCTTGGTGTCGGCTGGGTCGTGCAGCAGCGCGTGGCGACTCACTCAACGTCTGGCGGGCTGCTGTCCTGGACCGTGCTGATGGAGTTGGTCTCCAGCGGGTTGTGGTGGCTGGGCATCGTGGCGATGACGATCGGGCAGACGTCGAGTTCGGTCGCTTTGCAGTTTGGTCCGGTCAGCACCGTCGAGCCGGTGCTCGTCGCGTCACTTCTGGTGGCGTTCGTCATCTCGGCCGTGTCGAGCGACCACAGTCCTCGTTGGCAGGAGATGGCCGGGCCCACCATTCTTATCGCCGCACTCGTGGTGTTCCTCACGGTCGCCAGCCCGCGGCAAGGCGAGCAGCCCGATCCGAGCTGGCAGGCGATTCTGATCGCTGCTGCCGCCGCCGGCGTGTTTGCGTTACTTGTTGCCGGTAGCGGGAAGTTGCTCGCCAGCCGCACGGCACCAGTGGTGGAGTGCACCCTGCTGGCCGTCGGTGCCGGCGTCATGTACGGACTGCAGGACGCCGCAACCCGCGGAGCCATCGTGTTCAGTCACCATCACGAACTGATCGCGTTGATCCCGACCATGTGGCCGTGGGTGCTGCTCGCATCGGCGACCGCCGGGGTACTGCTGACGCAGGCCTCGTTTCGCGCCGGGCGCCTCGATTGGGCGTTACCCCCGACCGCGGCTTCCCAGCCGATCGCCGGCATCGTGATCGGGGTCGTGTTGCTCGGCGACCACCTGGCAGCGACGGGGCTGGCGCTAGCGTTCGAGTCGCTGTCGCTTGTCGCCATGCTCGGCGGTGTGCTGCTCATCGGTCAGTCGCGAGCGTTCGGAACCTGAGTACGTAGGCTTGCGGCGCGACCAGATCGGGGCGGAGGCTCTCGTGCCATTCGATGCGGTTGTCCTGGCCGGTGGTGCGGGTCAGCGGATGGGTGATCCGAGGGGCACCGACAAAGCAGGGCTGGACGTCGGGGGCGTCACGTTGCTCGATCGGGTGCTCT
>DASRZB010000206.1:0-4569 GCA_035653855.1 Acidothermaceae bacterium
CCACCTCGACGGGAACGGATTCGCCGGTGAACATGCTGGCGTCGACCGCGGAGACGCCGTCCTCGATCACGCCATCGGTGGCGACCTTCTCACCGGGACGGACGACGAACCGGTCTCCCACCACGAGATTCTCGACCGGGATCCGCAACTCGGCACCGTCGCGGAGCACGGCTACGTCCTTGGCACCCAACTCGAGCAACGCCCGCAGCGCCGCACCGGACCGGCTCTTGGCACGCGCCTCGAAGAACCGCCCCAGCAGGATCAAGGTGGTGACCCCCGACGCGACCTCGAGGTAGATCTCGGCCCGCTGGTGCCCGGCTGCGACAAACTCGAACGGCATCTTCACGCCAGGCTCGCCGGCGCCCCCCCAAAACAGCGCCCAAACCGACCAGATGAACGCGGCCAACACACCGACCGAGATCAGCGTGTCCATCGTGGTGGCGCGATGCCGGGCGTTAATCACGGCGGCGCGGTGGAACGGCCACGCACCCCAAGTGACCACCGGTGCGGCGAGGGTGAAAGCCAACCACTGCCAGAACCGAAACTGGGTCGCGGGCACCATCGCCAACACGACCACCGGAGTGGTCAGCAACGCCGAGATGATCAGCCGCTGCCGCAACGTGTCAGTCTCATCACCGTGAGCCGGCCGCTGCCGAGCGCCGTCGCCGGCATCCGCGGGTGCCGCCGTCCCACTGGGCTGGGGAAGCTGAGCGGTGTAACCGGTAGCCTCCACCGTCGAGATCAAGTCAGCGATGGCCAGCTTGGCCGGGTCGAACGACACCGTTGCCTTCTCGGTGGCGAAATTCACCGACGCGCTCGCGCCGTCCAGCCGGTTAAGCTTCTTCTCGATCCGTGCCGCACACGACGCACATGTCATCCCGCCGACGGTCAGTTCAACGCGCTCCCCTACGCCCATGGCGTCAGTACTGGTCTTTGCGGCACCCGTGCTCGTGCTCATCACATCTCGCCTTCACCGATAGTGTTTAGTTGACCGTCGTTACGAATGGCTCAGCCCACGACGGTGTAGCCGGCCTCGTCGATCGCCGCGCGCGCCGCGTCGTCGCCGAACCCCTCACCGGTCACCGTCACCGTCTTGGCACCGAGGTCGACATTCACCTCAGCGACACCGTCGATCTTGCGCACTTCGCCGGTGATGGCGCGCACGCAGTGCTCGCAGGTCATTCCGTCAACGGAGAACGTGCTACTACTCATCGGATCCTCCTTTCGGGTCAGGAGCGGACCAGTCGGCGTACCGCCGCCGCCGCCTCGGTGATCTTGTCGTCAGCGTCGGGACCGCCTGCGGTGATGGCCTCGCGCACACAGTGGTGCATGTGCTCCTCCAGAAGGTTCAACGCCACCGCCTCCAGCGCCTTGGTAGCCGCCGAGATCTGGGTCAGCACCTCGATGCAGTAGACGTCCTGCTCGACCATGCGCTGCAACCCGCGGATCTGCCCCTCGATACGACGCAACCGCTTGAGCACCGAGTCCTTGTCTTCGCTGTATCCGGCCACCCCGATCTCCTTTCGGCTCCACCAAATATACCGGGGTGGGGTATCGCGCGATAGGATACTGGTCCCGATGGAGGGTGACCTCGGTCCCTACCGCGACATCGCTCACAGCGACCGGGGATCGCTGTCGCCAGTCGTAGAAGCCGGCGCCAGAACGCCCAACACGATCACCGCGGCAAGGCGTTCGGCGTCGTTGCCGACCCGGACCGTCTCCAACGGTTCCCCGGCATCGGTCATCCGCACCAACACACTGCGACGCCGATGCAAATCCATACCCACGAACCGCTGTCCCGCATACGATTCGCTCACAGGGGCCTCCTTCTTCGTTAGAAGTGAGCACCCCAGCATTCCGCCGGGGACGCGAGGAGCGGAGGCCCCGCTCCTTCGTAGCATCAACGGCCATTTCACGCTCAATCGGGAACGTGTCGCGCTAGACTTCCGAGCTGGCCCTGCCGGTTCGATCCCAGTCACCCGCTCCACCGAAAACCCTTACACAGCAAGGGTTTCAAGGCGTCCACGGCCTCCGCATGCTTCCGAAGCGTAGATCATGTGTCCCTAGCGGGTCCGCTACCTACCACACCGCTACGGCAGGGACCAGCCCGGCAAGCTGGCCATGCCCTTTCGATCCCGGTCACCCAGCCGACCTCGGTGGTGACCGTCTTCGGGTGGAGTTGACGAGAACCATATGAAGCAAAGCAATGGTGTCCAAGACCCCAGTACGCTGGTCGACGACCTCGACGGTGGCACCACCACGGCGACGATCAGCTCCAGCCTCGACGGCAAGCACTACGAAATCGACCTTGTCCTCGCGAAACGCCACCGCGAAATCGCCGCACGCGTGCGAGTGTCCGCCGCGATCATCGAGGGATACCGCGCCGCCGGAAGACACCAACTCCACAAACCGCCGCGGGGATTGCGACCGCTAGCCGCATGAGAACTCGTCGCATAGGCCGACCCCAACACGCGTGACAGTTCAGTGCGGTGCACTCGACGCGAGGGTCGCGGCGAAGATCTGCCACGCAAGCAAGCTCTTCGCGGTAAGGGACAGGGTGACGTATGCCCGCTCGCCTACGAGGTAGTCTTTCCACCTCCCCACCTCTTTGTATTGCAACCACTGGTTGATGGCAAAGCAGTTGAAGAAGACGAACAGCGAGAAAAAGATTCCGTATACGAAACCCGGCGGGTGTGCGTCGGCGCCGGGTCCGACTAGATAAATCGCGATGGCGATCCACGGCATGATGCCAGCGATGCAGCCGATCCAAAAAGGGCCGAGCCCAGCTCGTGGCGCCTCATAGCGCTCCTGCATCCAGCCAAATCCGATCATTGATGCGTTCACGCCAACCAAGGCCACAAGGGCTGCGACGTCACTGATACCAACCAGCATTGCGATCAAGACGATCATGATCGATGCGCTTAGGGAGTACTCCAGCCAGCGATAAGGGTTACGAGTCTTGAGCAGCTGGACCTGGTAGGACCTCCAGCCCGGACCGGAAACACCGAAGTGGGCGATGGCCGATAGTGCGAAGAAGGCGGCGATCGCCCAGGCGAAACTGAGGCTAAACAAAGCGACTGCTTGGCGGCCCACTGTGGGACCGGGAGGGCCTGTCATGTACGTGGCCCGCACGGGCAACGAGAAGCCGTTGGCCAACACCAGGATGGCCACCGCTTGTGCCAAGTGGAGGCTTCCAGCAACCAGGTTGTAGGGACGCAACCCAGCCAGCTGCGTAGACCGGTTAGCCATGGCGGCAGCGTACGCGCTGAGAGCCCGTCGCCGTCGGCGTCGCCGTGGTCGCGGGAAGGAGGCGAGACGTCGTGGCTGCTAGCAGCAGGTGCGAGGTGCTGGTCGGGGGCATTGTGCTGGACGCGAGCGTCGTCGGAACTATCGATGCAGGCGCCGTGTTCGGCCCCGGCCGGCGCGACCGCGTGCACGGCACCCCTAACCGTCCACAACATCGCCTGGGGCTACGACCGAAGCAACGACGAGGCAAACGTCACGCACCGCAGTCCTACTGCAGGAGATCCAGCAAGAGCCAACATGTCTGAGTGCCATGGGATTCGTTGCACTTACCCAACGCACTGTCGCAAGCAGATGATCGTCGTTTCGACGAGCCCTCACGGCCCTCGCCGGCACCCGTATGTCGCGACTAGCCGGTCTCGCGGCTGGTGCAGGCGAGCAAGTCCAACCTGCTGGGTGGTGATCTTGATGAGCTGGCTGGGCCGCGCAGACACCAAGAGTTGAAGACACGTCACAGCCGGGCGTCTCGCGATCCGTCAGTTCATGGGCAGCGAACGAATGCGGATGCGGGCGTCTTCGACCACGACGACCGATCCGGCGTCGAGCGCGTCCACCACCGCCGGCAGGTTCAACTGAAGTACCGCTGTCAGCTGTTCGGTTCGCCGCGGACTCGCCAACCGCAGTAGCAACACCGAAGGGCGACGCCGGTTGCCCATCGCCAGCAGCGTGCCGAAATCGGTGTCCGCTGAGACAACCACCCGGTCCTCACGATCGGCGACCTCGAGGATCTCGAGGTCCGTGGCTCGGCTCATCCCCAGATCGGCCACATGGACGGCGTCATGCCCTGCCTCGTTCAGGCTGACCGCCAATCGTAGCGACAGGTTCGCGTCGACCAAGAACCTCACGCGGGATGACGCAACGGCAGCTCGCGCTCCCGCACCGCGGCCGCCGCATACCGAAGGGCCTGCGCCACATCCTCGGCTTCCAGCCCGGGCAGCTCAGCGAGGATCTCCGCTGTGGTCATCCCATCGGCCACCATCGCCACCACCGTGGCCACCGGGATCCGTAGCCCGCGGATACACGGCTGGCCGGCCATCTTGTCCGGCTCGATGGTGATGCGATCGAAAATCACACCTCCAGCGTAGAGCCCGACCGGTCCGCGAGGCCACCGCGATCACCGGATCCGATCGCAACGACGCGGACCAGGAAACGTGTAAAACGGGGCCATAGCGGGGCCGTACGGCCGGTAAACTGAGGCCCAGCACGGACCGCAGCGGTCAAAATCAAAAATCCGATACGGGCAGGTCATCCCTGAAGGAGTGGGGC
>DASRZB010000207.1:0-4850 GCA_035653855.1 Acidothermaceae bacterium
GCACCGGCCGCAGCGCACTCCGCCGCTGCTTCATCGACCGCCGTTACCGCGCCGGATGCCGCTACCGCGTCACCCGCAGCATCCGCCGCCGCGAGCACGGCATCTGTGCCGCTGGTGGTCTATTCGGCGCAGGGTTACGACTCGGTGGTGACGAAGGCGTTCACGACCGCTACAGGTATTCCGGTGAAGCTTGACGATGACAGCACAGGCCCGCTGCTGACGAAGGTCGCGGCGGAGAAGAACAACCCGCAGTGGGGTCTGTTGTGGGTCGACGGCGACACCGCGTTCGCGGCGTTGGACAAGCAGGGTCAGCTGTTGAGCTACGCACCGCCGGTGCCGTTGAACGCCGTCGGACGATCGTTGGTGCCGGCTGATCACTCCTATGTCCCGGTGAGCACAACAGTGATGGCCGCGGTCATCTACAACGCGGCGAAAGCAAAGAATGTGCCTGCCACCTATCAAGATCTGCTGTCCGCGGCCTACCGCGGCCTAGTTGGCATGAACGACCCGTCCCAGTCGGGGCCGACATACCCGTTCATCGCAGGCCTGATGAACCAGCTCGGTGGCCAATCCGGTGGGGTGGCCGCCGGGGAGGCGTACCTTCGGCAGCTGAAGGGAAATGGGCTGCATGTCTACCCGACCAATGGCGACACCTTGCACGCGTTGGAGACGGGTCAGATCGTCTACGGCATGATCCAAAGCTCCGCTGCGGCCGGTGAGCTGGCGAAGGCTCCGAGGAGCGCCGCGTTCGATCCGAAGGTGGTGTATCTGCCGAAGTCGACCCTGCTCCCAGGGGTGATCGGTATCGACAAGGCGGCGTCGCCCGTGGTGCAGGCGGAGGCCAAGAAGTTCGTGCAGTACGTGTTGTCACCCGCGGGCCAGGCGGTGATGCAAACCGGTGACCCTCAAGGCGACTCTCTGTTTTGGCCGGTTGTTCCAGGCGTGACGGCGTTGCCGGCGTTGCCGTCGTTCCCGACCGCATACCAGCAACTTGACCCATACTTCTGGGGCCCGCTGGAAAACCAAGTGAACACGTTCTTCGATACCAGCATCAAGTAGCCGAGCCAAGTGCTGGTCAATGATTCCGTGCGTGTAGACGTCCGGCCGCCGCAAGTCGTCGGACGTCTACGCGCTGCGCCGCTGCGACTAGCAGCGTCGCGGTTCGGCGGCTCGCCGCTGGTCGTGTTTTGGCTGATCATCGTCGCCATCTTGGTGTTGCCGATCGTGTTGTTCCTGGTGGTCGCCGTGTCTCCGCGGATGTTCGCCCAGGGCCCGCAGTGGTTCACCTTGACAGGGTTCCGTCAAGCGTTGTCGGGGCCAAGCCGTCGCGGTGTGCTCGACTCCGTATTGGTCGGGGTGAGCACGGCGCTGGCTGCCGCGGCGATCGGGTTCGCGGTGGCGTGGGTGGTGTTGCGCACTGATGTGCCCGGCCGCCGGGTTTGGGCGGGCAGCATGTTCGCCTTGCTGCTCGCTCCGTCCTACCTGGTGGCATTGGGGTGGGAGCGGCTGCTGGAAGCGGGTGGGGTCCTGGACGTGCTCGGTGTTCATCCCGGGCTAGTGCGTTCGGTGTTCTACGGGCCGGTCGGTGTCATTGTTGTGCTGACAGTCAAAGGTGTCCCGTTCGCTTATCTCGCGATCTCCTCGGCGCTGCGCGGCTTGGGGGAGGAGTACGAGGCGGCGGTGCGGGTGCATGGCGGTGGACGTTTCGCCGCTGGTCGCACGATCGTCGCGTTGTTGGCGCCGGCGATCTGGTCGGCACTGGCGATCGTGTTCGCCGAATCAGTCAGCGACTTTGGGGTCGCCGCAACGTTGGCCAACGACGCGCACTTCCCGGTCGCGACCTTTACCCTGTACACCGCCATCGACAACTTCCCGGTGCAATTCTCAGTTGCCGCCGCGGTGGGATGGTGCCTGATGGCCTTAGCCGCTTTGGCACTACTCGCGCAAGCCCGCGCGACCCGCGGCCGCAGCTACCGGGTCCTTGGTGGACGTAGCCGGCCGGCGCGCCGGCACCAGCTGGGCCCGCGAGCAAAGGTCGCGACGCTGGCGGGGATGCTCGGTCTTTGCGTGGTTGCGCTAGGGGTGCCCGCATTCGGCGCGGTGTCCGCGTCCATGATCAATGGCCTCGGCTCGCTTGTGGGCAACCACGCGTTCAGCTTCGCCAACTACCGGCGGGTGCTGCACAGCCCGGCGTTGTACGGCCCGTTGCTGTATTCCGCACGGTTAGCGGTCATCACGGCGACCGCGACCGTGATGCTCGGAGCGGTCACCGCACGGCTGCTGTCCACCCGCGGCGCCCGGCTCAGCGGTCGGGTGCTCGACCTCGTGCTGCTCACCGCCGTCGCACTGCCGGGGATCGTATTCGCCGCCGGATACATCTTCACCTACAACCTGCCCATCACAAACAGGCTCGGCATTCACTTGTACGAGACGCCGTTCCTGCTCTTGCTGGGCTATCTCGCGACTGCGTTGCCGTCGACGTCGCGGGTGCTCCTCGGTTCGGTCAGCCAGCTCCAAGAGTCGATGCGCCACGCCGGCCGCGTGCACGGCGCGGGCGCTTTCGGCTCCTGGGCCCGGACCGTGTTGCCGCTGCTGGCACGCCCACTCATCGGCGCGTGGGTGCTGACGTTTGCCGCCACCTTGTTGGAGCTGCCGGTGTCCCAACTCCTGTACCCGCCGAACCACCCGCCGGTATCAGTCGGCATCACCAAAGCACTCGCCAACTACGACTTCGGCGGCGGAACCGCGATGGAAGTCATCGCCGTGCTGTTCGCACTCGCCGTCGTTGCCGCCGCCTGGATACTGTTCCGGCTGCTCGCCCCAGTCGGCTGGCGACGACTCGGAACTGCGCGATGACGTCAGGTACCGACCGGCGTCTACCGCCGTCCGGACACGAAGTTCAGGTCGCCGCGGCGGTCAAACGCTATGGGGCGGTGACAGCACTCGCTGGTGTGGATCTGCTGATCGCACCCGGCACCTTCTTGGTGTTGCTCGGCCGATCCGGATCCGGCAAATCAACGCTCGCGCGGGCGCTCGCCGGTGTCGAACGACTCGACGCAGGCGAGATACGGCTCGGCGACGCGCTGGTCAGCGCGGGCCGCCGGCACCTGCCCCCGGAAAGGCGCAATCTGGCGATGGTGTTTCAGGACTACGCGCTGTGGCCGCATCTCACAGCCCTCGGGAACGTCGCATATGCGCTACGCAGACGGCACTTAGGCGCCGTCGAGGAAGCTCGCCGCGCCAACGACGCGCTCGAGCGCGTCGGCCTCGTCGGCCTGGCCGCTCGCTACCCCCACGAATTGTCCGGCGGTGAACAACAACGCGTCGCCCTCGCGCGCGCCGTGGTTGCCCGCCCCGGGTTATTGATCTTCGACGAGCCGCTGTCCAACCTGGATGCTGACCTGCGCGAACGGCTGCGTGTCGAGATCGCCACCTTGACCCGCGAAAGCGGCGCCACCGCGGTGTACATCACCCACGACCAATCCGAAGCGTTCGCGCTCGCCGACATGATCGCGGTCCTCGACCGTGGCAGCCTCGTGCAACTCGGCACACCCGAAGACATCTACCACCGTCCGGCGAACGCATTCGTCGCCCGGTTCACCGGGCTCGCTGGCGAGCTGCCCGGTCGCGTGGTGTCGGTCTCCGACGGCGAAGCGGTCGTCGCCACCGCGAACTCGCGGATCCGCGCCCGCTGCGACAGCACGTTGCAACCCGGTCAGGACGCCGTCGTGCTTGTCCGGCCAGCGGCTACCACGCTCGCTGCATCGAGCAAGGTCGGCGACGGGGTCTTGACCGGAACGGTGATCGACGTCGCGTACCGCGGCCGCGGATACGACCACGTGATTGCGTGCGAGGCCGGCACGCTATCGGCCGTGTTCGACACCGGCGCACACCCGCGCGGGTCGACCGTGCACGTCGCGCTTGACCCCAAGCGGACGATGGCGCACATCAGCGGCGACCACGACGTGCTCCGTACCGTCGAAGAACTAACGGCTGTTACGATCAGCACCTGACGAACTATTCGATCGCCCATCCGAGCGGGCGGCAATGCGGAGGTACATGTGAACGGTAGCGCGCTGTTCATCGCCGTCTTTTTGGCGTGCACCGTGGAGGCGGTGGAAGCCACCACGATCGTTTTGGCCGCGGGGACCGCGCGCGACTGGCGCTCAGCGCTGACCGGCGTCGCGGCGGGCCTGCTCACGCTGGCACTGATCGTGGCCGCGCTCGGACCGGCGCTGTCAGTAATCCCGCTACGCGGGCTGCGACTTGCGGTCGGCGGGCTATTGCTCGTCTTCGGCCTGCAGTGGATCCGCAAGGCGGTGCTACGGGCGAGTGGGCACAAGGCGCTGCACGACGAGGAGAAGATCTTCGCCGCCGAGCTCGCCGCGGCTCAGGCGGCATCGGCACAAAGTCGCGGCGCCGTTTCGGACTGGTACGCGTTCACCCTGTCATTCAAAGGCGTTCTGCTGGAAGGACTTGAAGTCGCGTTCATCGCGCTGACCTTCGGTAGCAACCAACACGACATTCCGCTGGCGGCGGTCGCTGCGATCAGTGCCGTCATCGTGGTGGCCGCGGCTGGGTTCGCGGTGCGCGCACCGCTCGCCCGGGTACCGGAAAACACCATGAAATTCGTCGTGGGCGTCATGCTCGCCGCGTTCGGCACCTTCTGGGGCGCGGAAGGGGCCGGCGCGCGTTGGCCCGGCTCCGATGCCGCGCTGCTGGTGCTGATACCCGCCTACGCGCTGATCGCATTGACGCTGGTTGTCGTGCTTCGCCGGGAACACGAAGCATTGCCGCCGATACCCGCTCACCCAATGACGGTAGGGACCGCATCGTGAAAAACGTCCGCG
>DASRZB010000208.1:0-8276 GCA_035653855.1 Acidothermaceae bacterium
AACAGAAGCGGCTGGTGCTCGAGGCCTTGTTGCGTGGGCCCGATGATGTGCTGTTGCTCGACGAACCTGACAACTACCTCGACGTGCCCGGCAAGCGATGGCTCGAACAACGGCTGGCGGACTCGCCGAAGTCGGTGCTGCTGATCTCGCATGACCGCGAATTGCTCGACAGGGTCGCGAATCGCATTGTCACGATCGAAGGCGGGACGGCGTGGACTCACGGCGGCGGGTTCGCTTCCTACCATCAGGCGAGACGTGACCGGCACGATCGCCTCGATGAACTACGCAAGCGCTGGGATGAGGAGCACAAACGGCTCGTCGACCTGGTGCGCACGCTGCAACAGCAAGCGAAAATCTCACCCGACCTGGCGAGCAAGTACCACGCGATGCAGACGAGGCTTGCGAAATTCGAGGACGCCGGCCCACCGCCGTCCGCCCCGCCACAACAGAAGGTCGCGATGCGGTTGCGTGGCGGACGCACCGGGCTGCGCGCAGTCACTTGCGAACGGCTGGAACTGACCGGCCTTGTGGCGCCGTTCGACATGGAGATCTTCTACGGCGAGCGGGTGGCGGTGCTCGGCGCTAATGGGTCCGGCAAGTCGCACTTTCTGCGGTTGCTCGCGGGCGATGACGTGCGGCACACCGGGGTCGCGAAGCTCGGTGCTCGAGTCGTGCCGGGCTGGTTCGCGCAAACGCACGAACATGCGGAGCTGGCCGGTCGGCCTCTCGCCGAGGTGTTGTGGGCAGACCACGCGCACGACCGTGGCCGGGCGATGAACGTGCTGCGGCGCTACGAACTCGATGAGCAGGTTGACCAGCCCTTTGACACGCTGTCGGGGGGTCAGCAGGCGCGGTTTCAGATCCTGCTGCTCGAGATCTCGGGCGCGACGTTGTTGCTACTCGATGAGCCGACCGACAACCTCGACGTCGCAAGCGCAGAAGCACTCGAGGACGCCCTTGAGGCGTTCGACGGGACCGTGATCGCGGTGACTCACGACCGCTGGTTCGCCCGCTCCTTCGACAGGTTCGTCGTGTTCGGCTCGGACGCGACGGTCATCGATTCACCGGAGCCGATCTGGGACGGCGTCCGGCCGACGCGTTGATCGTGGGGATCGGGCGCCAGATCGCCGCCGCGGATCGATCGGCGGCCGATCAGCAGCACGACGCAGGCCAGCAGCAGCGCGCTGGCGGCAACAGCAAACCCCGCGTGCGGACTTTGGTGGGTGATCGCAAAGCCCCCTGCGGCCTCGCCGGCGGCCGCACCCATCAGCGCCCCGCTGGTAGTCCACGCGAACGATTCGGTGGCGGCACCCGGCAGCGCGATCCGTTGGACGACCTGGTTGATGCAGGAGAAGCACGGCGCGTAGTTCAGACCGCCGACGAACAGCAGGACGCCGAGCAGCACCAGGTTTGTGACGGGGATCAATGCGATGGTGAAGATCGTGATCGCGCCGACGAAGAACACGATGCGCGTCGACATGCGGCCCGGCCAGCTGCGCGACCCGAACGCCATGCCGCCGAGCAAGCTGCCGATGCCCCACACCGCGATCAACGTGCCGGCCGCGCCGTTTCCGGCCAACTTCCGGGCAGTCGCGATGGTCGAGACGTCGATCGCCGCGAACCCGATCACCATCATGAATACAGCGCAGACCAGGATCCGGACGCCGACCGAGCGCAGCGCCGCGTGGGAGGCTTCGGTCTTGCGGGTGCCGCGGGTCGCCCGGGAAGCCCGGCTCGACGCTAGGCCGAGCGCGCCAACGCCGGAGAGAACGCCGGACGCTGCGACCGCGGCTGCTGACCCGAACACCGCGTTGATCGCGACCGCCAAGAGCGGCCCGACGATGAACACCAGCTCGGTCATGCTCGATTCGATGCTGTAGGTGGTCTCGAGCACGGCCGGGTCGCGCACCACCTTGGGCCATAAGGTGCGCGCGCTGACCAGCGCCGGCGGCTGGCAAAGGCCCATCAACGTCGAGGCGATGAGCAGCGGCCCGATGGCTCCGCGCGGGGGCAGGACGGCCAGAAAAATGCCGGTCGCCGACACCGCGATCGCGGTAGGTATCAGGACGACGGTCTGGCCCCGGCGGTCGACCAGGCGTGACCAGACCGGCGCGCAGACGCCCACCCCGATGGCTCCAACCGCGCCGACCAGTCCGGCCCGGGCATAGGTGCCGCCCGACTGGGTGATCCGCAGCACGATGGCGAGCGCCGTCATGCCGGCGGGCAGCTCCGCGATGAGCGCGAAGCCGAGAAGTCGGGGGACGCCGCGGGTGCGAAACACCTTGCTCAGCCTCGACCGTGCCATGAGGCCGGAGAGATCCATTCCACCAGCCTGCCCGTCGGGCGACCAGACCACCAATCGATTACACGCTTGCGGCAGCGCGGCGCCGCTAACGTTCCCAGCTAACGTTCCCATTGGCGCGCCGCCTCACCGCTGACGCACCCCTCGCCGTCCGGCACCTCGCGGGACCGTGGGTCCCCAGCGGTCGCAAGAACGACCGTTCAGGACCAGGGCTCGACCGGACGGCGGGTGGCGGGCGCCGATTCGGGCACCCACCGCCGTCCCGCGGGCCGCTTTGACCCTTCTGCGGCGGGCCAGGTAGGCTACGAGGTCGTTGTGCGTATGTGCGGAGTCACTCCGCAATCACACAACCAGCAGGCCACCCGATCAGCGACACCAGACCTCCCGCGCTACTGAACCCGAAGGCCATCCTGTGCGCACGTTTTCACCCAAGGCTGCCGACGTCCAGCGTCAATGGCACGTGATTGACGCCAACGACGTCGTCCTGGGGCGACTCGCGGCCCAGATCGCCGTCCTGTTGCGAGGCAAGCACAAGCCCACGTTCGCGCCGCACGTCGACACCGGCGACTTCGTGATCGTGATCAACGCCGACAAGGTCGCGCTGACCGGCAAGAAGCGCGAGCAGAAGTTCGCCTACCGCCACTCGGGGTTCCCGGGCGGTCTGACCGCCAAGCCGTACGGCGAGTTGATGGTCGAGCGTCCCGACCGGGCGGTCGAGAAGGCAGTGCGTGGCATGCTGCCGCACACCACCCTCGGGCGCGCCATGCTGAAGAAGCTCAAGGTCTACTCAGGCCCGAACCACCCGCACGCGGCCCAGCAGCCGGTGCCGTTCGAGATCACCCAGGTCGCCCAGTAATCGTGGCGACGCCTACGCAGACAACGGCCGGTACGCGCCCTTCGGCGCCTCGGCTCATGATGAGAAGTTGAGGAGTTCCGTGGCAGACACCCTGCTGACCGACGACGACGCCGAGGTTGGCGTTCTCGACGGCGTCGATGGCCTCGAGTCGGCCGAGACGCCGCTCGCCTATTCGAGCGAGACCACGACGGTTCGTCGCCGCTCGGCGAGTGGCTCCGGCAACGCCACCGGGCGTCGCAAGGAAGCAGTTGCCCGCGTGCGCCTCGTCCCTGGCACCGGTCAGATCAAGGTCAACGGCCGCACCATCGAGAGCTACTTCCCGAACAAGGTGCACCAGCAGCTGGTGAAGAGCCCGCTCGCCGCACTCGACGGCGTCGAGCAGTTCGACATCGTCGCCCGGATCACCGGCGGTGGCATCAGCGGCCAGGCCGGCGCGCTTCGCCTCGGAATTGCCCGCGCGCTCATCCTGATCGATCCCGAGAACCGCCCGACCCTGAAGAAGGCCGGCTACCTCACGCGTGACGCCCGTGTCATCGAGCGTAAGAAGTACGGTCTGAAGAAGGCCCGCAAGGCTCCGCAGTACTCCAAGCGGTAAACGCGTGCCCGACAACTCGGTGCGCGTCATGGACGGCGAGCTGACACGCTTCCGGCTGTTTGGCACCGACGGTGTTCGCGGCGTCGCGAACCAGGAGCTGACGGCCGAACTTGCCCTTGAGCTCGCTGTCGCTGCAGCTCACGTGCTCGGCGAGGCCGGCGCCTTCGAGGGCCATCGGCCACTCGCGGTCGTCGGCCGCGACCCCCGCGCGTCTGGTGAGTTCCTCGAGGCTGCTGTTGTCGCCGGACTCGCCAGTGCAGGTGTCGACGTGTTGCGGCTCGGCGTAATCCCGACGCCCGCTGTTGCGTATTTGACTGCTGACCTGAAGGCCGACCTCGGCGTGATGCTGTCGGCGAGCCACAATCCGATGCCCGACAACGGCATCAAGTTCTTCGCGCGCGGCGGCCACAAGCTCGCCGACGAGCTCGAAGACGCGATCGAGGCACGCTTGCTCGAGGAGTGGCAGCGTCCGATCGGAGCCGGCGTCGGCCGGGTGCACGACTATCCCGAGGCGACCGACCGCTACGTCGATCACGTTGTCTCGACCGTGTCCAACCGGCTCGACGGCCTCAAAGTTGTTGTCGACTGCGCGAATGGCGCCGCTTCCTTCGCCGCACCGGAGGCACTAAGACGAGCGGGCGCCACAGTCATTGCGGTGGGCTGCGAGCCTGACGGCCTCAACATCAACGAGGGGTGCGGCTCGACCCACCTCGATCTGCTGTCGGCCGCGGTCCTCGCGAACGGCGCCGACGTCGGCGTTGCGCACGATGGCGACGCAGACCGCTGCCTTGCAGTTGCCGCAGACGGATCTGTCATCGACGGCGACCAGATTCTGGCCATCCTCTCGATCGCCATGAACGAGTCAGGACGGCTCGTACAGGGCACGGTCGTCGCGACCGTGATGTCGAACCTCGGGTTCCGGCTCGGCATGGAGGCCGCCGGCATCAAGGTCGTCGAGACGGCAGTCGGCGACCGCTACGTACTCGAAGCCATGCGCGCCGACGGTTACACGGTCGGTGGCGAGCAGAGCGGGCACGTGATCCTGCTCGACTACGCGACTACCGGCGACGGCATCCTGACCGCGCTGCAATTGCTCGCGCGCGTCACGCAGACCAAGCAGTCGCTCATCGAACTCGCCGCCGTCATGCACCGCTTGCCGCAAGTGCTCATCAACGTCACCGATGTCGATCGCACTCGCGCGGAGACCGACGCCGAGTTGCTCGCGGCCGTCGAACGCGCGAGCAATGACCTCGGTGCATCCGGCCGCATTCTGCTTCGCCCGAGCGGAACCGAGCCGGTGGTGCGGGTGATGGTCGAGGCCGCCACTCGCGACAAGGCCGACGCTGTTGCGGGAGAGCTAGCCCGGGTCGTGCGCGAGCGGTTGGGTTAGACCGTGTGCGGCATCGTGGCCTACGTCGGACCACAGCCGGCTCGCGACGTCGTCCTCGCCGGTCTGCGTCGGTTGGAATACCGCGGCTACGACTCCGCAGGCATTGCCGTGCTGGACGGCGGTTTGGTGCACGTCCGGCGCAAAGCCGGAGCGTTATCGAACCTCGAGGTCGTGCTCGAGACGGATCCGTTGCCGGCGGGTGGCACCGGACTCGGACACACCCGCTGGGCCACTCACGGTCGGCCGACCGACGAGAACGCGCACCCGCAGCAGGATTGCACCGGCGCTCTCGCCCTCATTCACAACGGCGTCATCGAGAACCACGCCGACCTGCGAGCCCGATTGATCCGCGAGGGCCACACGTTCCGATCGCAGACTGATACCGAGGTCGCAGCTCATCTGCTCGAGGAAGCGTTTGCCGCGTGCGGAGATCTCGCCGAGTCTTTGCGGCGGGTGTGCCGCTGTCTCGACGGGTCCTTCAGCTTTGTCGCGGTCCATCGCGACGCGCCGGGCCTTGTCGTTGGTGCGCGCCGCAACTCACCGCTGGTAGTCGGCGTCGGCGACAGCGAGATGTTCCTGGCCAGCGACGTTGCAGCATTCATCGCGCACACCCGCGACGCTGTCGAACTCGGGCAAGACCAGGTCGTTGCGGTACGTGCAGACGGGTTCGAGATCACGACCTTTGCGGGCGAGGTCGTCGACGGGCGGCACTACTACGTCGACTGGGACCTGTCGGCGGCCGAAAAGGGCGGCTACGACTACTTCATGCTGAAGGAGATCGCCGAGCAGCCCGAGGCGGTCGCCGCGACCTTGCTCGGGCGGTTGACCCACGACGGCGCACTGATGCTCGACGAGATGCGTCTCGATGAGGGTCTGTTGCGTGAGGTCGACAAGATCGTGGTGATCGCGTGCGGCTCGGCTTACCACGCCGGCCTCATTGCCAAGTACGCCGTCGAGCATTGGGCCAACCTGCCGTGCGAGGTCGAGCTGGCCAGCGAGTTCCGCTACCGCGATCCCATCCTCGACGGTCGCACGCTGGTCATCGCGATCTCGCAGTCTGGCGAAACACTCGACACGTTGATGGCCGTGCACCACGCGCGCGAAATGGGCGCGCGAGTGCTAGCGATCTGCAACACCGTCGGCTCGACGATCGCCCGCGAAGCTGACGCCGTTCTCTACACGCGGGCCGGGCCAGAGATCGGCGTCGCGGCGACGAAGAGCTTCTTGACCCAACTCGTCGCGGTGTACCTCGTTGCGCTCTATCTCAGTCAGGTACGCGGCACGCAGTACGGAGACGATGTAGCGACCGTCGTCCACGAGCTTGCAGTAATGCCCGACAATGTCGCGCAGGTGCTGACGACGATGGAGCCGGTGCGCGAGATCGCCCGGTCGCTGGCCACCGTTTCGACTGTGTTGTTCCTCGGTCGGCACGTCGGATACCCGGTTGCCCTTGAGGGCGCACTGAAGTTGAAAGAACTCGCGTACATGCATGCCGAAGGGTTTGCGGCCGGCGAGCTCAAGCACGGGCCGATCGCGTTGATCGAAGAGGGCGTGCCAGTGGTGGCCGTCGTCCCGTCGCCGCTTGGGCGATCGGTGCTGCACGCGAAGATGGTGGCGAATATTCAAGAGGTGCAGGCTCGCGGGGCACGGACGATCGTCATTGCCGAGGAAGGCGACGACGCGGTAGTGCCGTATGCCGACGAGTTGATTCGGGTGCCGGTGGTGCCGACGTTGCTGCAGCCACTGGTGTCGGTGATCCCGCTCCAGGTCTTCGCGTGTGAGCTCGCCGTCGCACGCGGCAACAACGTTGACCGGCCCCGCAACCTCGCCAAGTCCGTGACGGTCGAGTAGCGATGCGGCAGGCCCACGATGTCGCAACCGTCCGGGCGGCCGAGGCTGCGCTGATGGCGTCGCTGCCGCCGGGCACGTTGATGGATCGAGCCTCCTTCGGGCTGGCGGCGACTGCGGCGCAGCTGTTGCAGCGGGTGTACGGAAGCCATGTGGTGCTGCTCGTCGGGTCGGGTGACAACGGCGGCGACGCGCTGTTCGCCGGCGCGTTGCTTGCCCGCCGCGGCGCAGTTGTCTCGGCCGTCCTGCTCGGATCGACGGCGCACGTCGCCGGGCTCGCTGCCTTGCGTGCGGCGGGCGGCCGGGTCGAGGGTCCGGATGCAGTGCTGGACGCCGACCTCGTTCTCGACGGCATCGTCGGCATCGGTGGTGTCGGCGAGCTGCGCAAGGCAGCGGCGGACGTCGTGAGCTCGATTCCTACCGACTCGACGGTGCTTGCTGTCGACGTCCCGAGCGGCGTTGACGCCGACACCGGAGTGGTCGCGGGAGCGGCCGTACACGCGCACGTCACAGTCACGTTCGGCACCTGGAAGCCTGGCCTGCTGATCGATCCCGGTGCGCAGTGCGCCGGTGTGGTCGAGTTGGTCGACATCGGCCTCGGGCCGTGGCTATCGACGGCGTCGATCACGGCGTTGCAGGCACCCGACGTGGTGTTGCCGGTACCGACAGCGGAGTCCGACAAGTACCGCCGCGGAGTCGTCGGCATCGTTGCCGGCAGTGTCGGCTACACCGGAGCGGCGCTGCTCGCGACCGGAGGCGCGTTGCGTACCGGCGCGGGCATGGTGCGCTTCGTCTCGGTCGCACATCCCGCCGAGCTCGTGCGGGCGCGCTGGCCGGAAGCGGTGGTGACAGTGCTCAAAGATGGGCCGGACGTCGATGTGCTGGCCGCCGGTCGGGTGCAGGCGTGGGTTGTCGGGCCGGGCATCGGGACCGACGCGTTCGCTGCTCGGCTGGTCGAGCACGTGTTGTCGGCTTCGGTGCCGGTCGTGGTCGACGCCGATGCGCTCACGATCCTCGCTGCAGATCCTTCATCGGTGTCTGCGCGTAGCGCGCCTACGGTGTTGACGCCGCACGCGGGTGAGCTCACTCGATTGTTGGGACTCGAGCCAGCAGCCCGCGCTGACGTCGAGGCGCGGCGGCTTGAGCACGCCCGTGCTGCAGCGAACGCGTTGCGCGCCACGGTGTTGTTGAAGGGTTCGACGACGGTGATCTGTTCGCCCGATGGTGTGGTGCGGGTCAACCCAACCGGCACGTCATGGCTCGCGACCGCCGGCAGTGGCGACGT
>DASRZB010000209.1:0-3825 GCA_035653855.1 Acidothermaceae bacterium
CACTGAATCGCGTCGGTGATCTCGAGCTCGCCACGGCGGCTCGGCGCGATCGAGTTGACCGCCTCGTGAATGCTCGGGCTGAACATGTAGACCCCGACGAGAGCGAGGTCGCTCTTCGGCTCGGCGGGCTTCTCGACCAGCCTCAGGATGTGACCTGCGGCATCGAGTTCGGCGATCCCGAACTGCTGCGGGTTGTCGACCTTCGTCAGCAGGATCTGCGCGTCGGCGCCGCCGCGCTTGAACTCATCGACGAGGTCGGTGATGCCACCAATGATGAAGTTGTCGCCCAGGTACATCACGAAGTCGTCGTCGCCCAGGAAGTCGCGCGCGATGAGCACGCAGTGCGCGAGCCCCAGTGGCGCGTCCTGCGGGATGTAGGTGGCCCGGATACCGAGCTCGGACCCGTCGCCGACAGCGGCCTCGATCTCGGCGCGGGTGTCTCCCACGATGATCCCGACATCGGTGATGCCGGCGTCTCGGATGGCCTCAAGGCCGTAGAAGAGCACCGGCTTGTTGGCGACGGGTACCAGCTGTTTCGCCGAGGTGTGGGTGATCGGCCGCAAGCGCGTGCCGGCGCCACCAGACAAAACGAGTGCTTTCATGCCTGGAGGTTATCTGAGGAGCGCTCGCGCCTCCTTAGAGCCGCCTGAGGATCGGGCGGCCCTCCTTCAGTCGGCGCAGGGACGGGCGGGGACGGCGGGATGCAACCTCGACCGCACGTCCGGCGTCCTGGGTCTGCCGGTTGCGGGCGACGTGCGGCTTCGCGATTAGCCGCGTCGGTCCCGACCTCGGCGCGCAACGCCGGTTAGCCTCGAACAACACCAGACATCAGGAGACCCACGACCGTGTCCGATCTGAGCGTCCTGCCTCCGGAGCTGAATCCGCGCGGGCCTGGGCGTCCGATCAAACCGACCAAACCGGGCAATCGACGCACTGGCTGGCGGGGCCCGCTCGGCATCACAGCAGCGGCGCTGGCGGTCTGCGTGCTCGCCGCGAGCGGCTTGCTCTACACGCGGTACCTCCATTACGACCACAACTTGAAGAAGACAACTGGCGTCATCAAGCCGGGTGGCGCGACTGCGGCCGACGGCGCCGAGAATGTCTTGCTGGTCGGGTCCGACAGCCGCGCCGGCACAGACCAGTTCGCCCAAGCGCCGAAGGGCCAGGCACCTGTCGAGGGCCAGCGGTCGGACACCGTGATCCTCGCGCATCTCGCGAAGGGCAATAAGGCGGCAACGCTGGTGTCGCTGCCCCGCGACTCATGGGTGACGATCCCCGCCTACAACGACGCGAAGGGTGTTGCGCACCCCGCTCATCTCGACAAGCTCAACGCGGCGTTCTCCCTCGGCGGTGCGCCGCTGCTGGTGAGCACGGTGCAGCAGCTGACCGGCGTCCATATCGACCACTACGTCGAGATCGACTTCGCGGGTTTCCAGAACATGGTCAACGCGCTGGGCGGCGTCGACATCTGCCTCTCACAGCCGGCACACGACGTCCAGACCGGATTGAACCTGACGGCCGGTCCGCACCACCTGAACGGCACGGTCGCGCTGGAGTTCGTCCGTCAGCGCTACGGCCTACCGCTCGGGGACATTGACCGCATCAAGCGGCAGCAACAGTTCATGGCGTCGATGATGCGCAAGGTCGAGAGCGCAGGCACGCTCGCGAATCCGCTGAAGCTCAACGACTTCCTCGATGCGCTGACGAAGTCGATCAGCGTCGATTCCGGGATGAGTGCGAGCGATCTCGCCAAGTTGGCCCTCAAGCTCAAGGGGCTAGGCACAGGCAACGTCGTGCTGACGACGATGCCGCTTACCGGCTTCAGCACGCAAAACGGCGTCGACGTCGACGACATCGATGTCGCGAAGTCGACCGCGCTCTTCCACTCCCTCGCCATCGATGCGCCAGTCGTGTTGCCAAGCGCTCCGCCCACTCCGGCGCCGGTACCGCTGACTGTCGCGGTGAGCGCGGTCCATGTCGAGGTGTTTAACGGCGGTGGCCTCTCCGGCCTCGCCGGCAAGGCGGCGACCGATTTGAGCAAGCTCGGCTTCCATCTCGTGGGGACGCCCGCCAATCGCATCACCGGCGCGAGCGCGAGCGTCATCCAGTACGGACCGACGCAGGCAGAAGCCGCTCGCACGCTGCAGGCCGCCGTTCCCGGCTCGACGTTGCAGGCGAACCCGCAGCTGAACACGACGTTGCAACTCATCGTCGGCAAGTCGTACAACGGCGCGCAGGCACCCGGCCCGAACGGCGTGGTGGCGCCCGTCGCGACCCCCACGGAGGACGCTCTCGCGGTAACTACCGCCGCGAATGCATCGTGCACGGCCTGACCGGGAACGAACTAAGCGTCAAGTCCCGGGAACCATCCGTTGATACCGAACCGTTACCATGTGAACGCGGTCGGGCCGCGCTGAAAGGCTGCACGCCCCGACACGACCGACTTACCAGGAGAATCCGCACCCCATGGCTCCGCGATTAGGTCGCCCCAAGGTGCTCGACCCCTCGGGCGAGCAGGCTGCGTACGACCACGCCCAGCGCCGAACGCGCATCATCGGCCGCCTGATCGTCGGGTTTTTCGCGCTGATCGTGCTTGCCGGCGGCATCGGTGGGGTCGCGTACCAGGAGATCGTTAGCAAGGTCGACTACGGCAAGCCACTGGCCACCGTGCTGCCAGCCGCCAATCGACCTGCCCCCGCCGTCGCGAAGCCGAACCCGACCACCGGGGCAGTGGCGCCGGCCGGTACGGCGAAGAACATCTTGATCCTCGGCGTCGACAGCCGCCTCGGTGAGAACTCGCAGTTCCAGGTGAAGGGCGCGCCCGCACAGACTGAGAACCTCTCCGACACGGCAATCCTGGCTCACCTGTCGGCTAACGGGAACTCGGTCACGCTGGTCAGCATCCCGCGCGACTCGGTTGTCCAGATCCCCTCGTGCGAGAAGGTCGACAACGACGGCAACCCGATCCTCACGTCGACGGGCCAAAAGCAATACAGCAAGCCGACGAAGGCGCTGTTCAACCAGGCGATCGAGCTCGGCGGCCCGTACTGCTCAGCGCAGACGCTCGAGAACCTGACCGGCGTGCGCATCGACAACTTCCTCGAGATCGACTTCACCGGCGTTGTCAAGATGTCGAAAGCGATCGGCGGTGTGCCGCTGAACATCTGCGAGGCCATCCACGACAAGAACACCGGCCTCAACCTGCCCGCCGGCCCGGTGAATCTCATCGGTGACCAGGCTCTGGCCTTTGTGCGTGCACGCTATGGGCTGACCGGCGGCGACGACCTGCATCGCATCCAGCGCCAGCAGCAGTTCATGGCGTCGATGGTGCGCAAGGCGTTGTCGAGTGCCAACTTCTTCAACCCGGCCACCATGTACAACTTCTACTCCGCGGTCGCCGGCTCGCTCAGCACCGACATGACCAGCAGCCAGTTATTGTCGCTCGGCCTGAAGTATCGGCACATCAACACGTCGAACATCATCTTCACGACAGTGCCGACGTACCCCGCGCCCAAGGGTGACCCGTTCTACGAGCACCTGTATTGGAGCGAGGACGAAGCGAACGCGTTGTTCTCCGACATCCACGACGACATTCCGATCCCGGTCAGCACCGGGACGAACGTCGGTAACATCACGCTGCCGCGCTCGGCGATCACGGTCGAAGTGTTGAACGGGACGTCGACTGATGGGCTCGCGCGTCAGGTTCGCGATCAGCTCACGACGGCCGGCTTCGACGTCGTCTCGATCGGCACCGCGACCAACTCTCCCGTCGCCAAGACCACGGTGAGTTACGTGGCCAGTCACACGACGTCGATGCAGACGCTT
>DASRZB010000210.1:0-6664 GCA_035653855.1 Acidothermaceae bacterium
TGCCGACCGCGACGGCCAGCGCGTCGACCCCGGTGGCAGCAACGAATCTGACGGCGTCGTCCGGGTCAGTACGCACGCCCGGCGTATGTGCGTTGCCTTTGCCGCCGATGGCACCGATCTCTGCTTCGACAAAGAGCCCGTACCTGTGCGCCCACGCTGCCACTTCCCTTGTGGCGTCGGCGTTCTGCGCATCGGGCAGCTGCGACGCATCGAACATCAACGAACTCACTCCAAGCGCGGGAGCGCTGTACGCGAGTTCCCGACTCTCGACATGGTCAAGGTGCAACGCAAGCTCGGCGGAACTCTCGTCCGCAAGGATGCGGCACGCCGCGGCAAGGGCCGCGGCACCACCGTGATACTTGACGGCGTTTTCGCTGATTTGCAGAATGACCGGTCGTTTGGTCCGCTCGGCGGCGCGGCAGACAGCCTCGACGTGCTCCAGCGTGATGACGTTGAAGGCAAGTACGGGTGTGCGATTCGCGGTAGCGGCCCGCATCAAGCTCGCCGTTGTAGTCAGCATGAGTCTATTGGGTTTCGAGTACGACCGAGCGGCTCAGGTTTCGAGGCTGGTCAGGGTCGAGTCCACCAGCCTCAGCGAGTTGAACTGCCAGTAGCTGAACGCGCACGAGATCTGCAACCGGGTCGAGTTCATCGCAGATCAGCGTCGCTCCCGTAGCTTGGATGTCGTCTACCAGTCCGGGAACGGGCTGCCCAAAGATCCACACGACCCGACCCGGCTGCGCAATCGAGATCGGCCCATGCCGGTATTCCATTTGCGGATACGCCTCGGTCCACGCCTGCGCGCTCTCGCGCATCTTCAGTGCTGCTTCCCTGGCCACGCCATGAGCCCAGCCCTGGCCGAGAAATGTGAACTGTTGTGCACCGTCGAGTGCGGGGTTGGGCGAAGTCGACAGCACCTGCGCCGCCTGAGAAACGACTCCGCCAAGTTGCTCCCCCAGAGACGCCCGCAACAGCATCAGCGCCGTCGTCGCGAACACCGTCTGCACAACTGACTGTTCATCTGCGAAGTCGAGCACGATGGACTGATCAGCGGCCGCCACGACCGGGCTTGATGCGTCGGCGGTAATGGTGGTTGTTGGAAACGAAACCCCAGCAAGGGCCGACAAGACTTCCGTGGTCGTACCCGATCGGGTGATGGCAACTAACCGGTCGTAACTGCGGTTCAACGGCAGATCCGCAGCAGCGAAGTAGTCGGTTTCGCCGTGTCCGCTCGCTTCGCGCAATGTCGCATACGCCTCCGCCATGAACCAGGAGGTGCCGCAACCGATGACGGCAACGCGTTCGCCGGGGCGCGGCAGCGCCGCGCTCACCGATGGTGCGATCGAGGTCGCCCGGGCCCACGATTCTGGCTGACGATGAATTTCACTGCTGACGTGCGGCATCTGCATCCTCAGTGGTCAAAATACGATGATCGACCGTCACCTGCACAAGTTGATCGAGCCTCGGTTGCCCGGCAGTTCCGCCGATCGCGGACGTCGAGAGCGCACCTGCAAGCACCGCACGGCGCAGGCACTCCGCCGCGGACAGTCCGCGCAGAAGCGAATCGAGATAGGCGGCAGCGAAGGTGTCGCCAGCGCCGGTTGTGTCAACAGCTTCGACAGGCTTGCCCGCATCGCGAAACTGCGAGCCGTCAGGACTTACTTGCAGCGCGCCATTTCGGCCATCGGTGATGACAACGACGGGGCCACGAGAAGCGAGCAGCAAGCCGGCTGCCGCCACGTCGTCGAACGAACGGCCAGCGATTCGTCCGGCGATTGCCAACGTCTCCGACCGATTCGGCAGGAACACGTCGAGATGTGGCAGTAACCCCTCCACTCCGTCCCAGCGCTGCGCAGGATCGAAGTTCGGGTCAAGCGACGTGCTAAGACCAAGTGTGTGCGCACGTTCGAATACGGCAGCCAATCCGCCACCCAGGCTCGGCTGAAGAAACAGCGACGACACGTGCAGGTGGCGCGCTCCATCTGCAGCTGCATCCTCGAGCGCCGCCATAGCGTGATCGACAGACAAGGCCGCGATCGTGCCGGGGAACGTCAGGACAGCACGCTCCTGACCTTGCGACAGGACGACGGTCAGCCCGGTGGGTCGCTCCGGATCCTTGATGACGGCCCGGGTATCAACCCCTTGGGCCGTGAGCAGCCCGACCACGATGTCGCCGAAGGTGTCGTCGCCGATCAGCGCCCCGAGTCGAGTCGGTCGCCCGAGCCGAGCGAAAGCGTGCGCCGTGATTGCCGCCGAGCCGCCCAAGACCAGCGTCGCGGCGTCGAGCAACTGCTCGGCTTGACCGAACCGAGGCACGAGGTCTCCGCGCAACACCAGGTCAGGGTTCAGGTCGCCGAGCACCAAGACGTCGATCACGGCCCGAGTCTGCTAGCTGATCCAGCAAAAGTCCAGAGACACTCACTTTGGATGCGCAAGCTTGCTCATTTGCTGCGACCTTGAGATGCTGCCCACGTGACCACAATCTGCTTTGTCGGGGCCGGCAGCGCCGAGTTCACGCGTCAACTCCTGCGCGACTTGCTCAGCTTCCCCGATGTCGGCGAACTCACCCTGATGATGCACGATGTCGACCCGCGACGGCTGGTCCTCGCTGAACAACTCGCGAGGATCGCGGTGACGCATCATCGTCAGCCGGCCATTGTCCTTGGATCTGCAGACAGGCGAGCGGCCTTGCGCGGCGCCGACTTTGTCATCAACACCGTGAACATTGGCGGCCACCAGGCAACGCTGACGGATTTCGACGTACCCGAGCGTTTCGGCGTCCGCCAAACGATCGCTGACACGCTTGGGGTCGGCGGGATCTTCCGCGGGCTGCGGACCTTTGGGTTCTTGCACGACTTAGCGCAAGACATGCGCGACGTCTGCCCGCAGGCGTGGCTGCTCAACTACACGAACCCGATGGCCATGAACATCGGCTACCTGTCGGCCGCGTTTCCCAGCCTCAAGGTGCTCGGGCTCTGTCATTCGGTGTACTGGACGATTCACGATCTGAGCGAGCTCATCGGCGTCCCCTTCGACGAGGTCACCTTTCGCAGCGCTGGCGTCAATCATCAGGCTTGGGTCCTCGAGTGGCAGCACAACGGTCGCAACCTCTACCCCATGCTCGACGCGCGCATTGCCACCGACCCTGAGTTGCAACGGCGGGTGCGGGTGGATATGTACCGCAGGCTGGGCTTCTATCCGACAGAGACGAGCGAGCACTCCGCGGAGTACGTGTCGTGGTACTTGCACGACGACGCAGAGATCGCGCGACTGCGCATACCGGTACGCGACTACGTCGGGATCAGCGCGAGAAACGCCGCAGAGATCGAACAACTCATCCCCCAGGCCGCTGCAGGTGACTACGTCGAGCCCGAGGAAGACGCGGCCGAGTACGCCCCGCAAGTGATTCATAGCCTCGTCACCGGCCAGCGGCGGGAGATCCAGGTCAACGTCGCGAACAGAGGCTTGATCAGCAACTTGCCGGACGGCGCACCGGTTGAAGTGCCCTGCCGAATCGACGGCTCCGGCGTGAATCCGCTCGCGGTTGGCGCGTTGCCACCGCAATGTGCGGCGCTGAACCAGGCGTTCCTCTCTGTCGCAGAGCTCACCGTGCGGGCGTTTACGGAGGGCCGGCCCGATCACATCAGGCACGCGCTGATGGTCGACCCGAACACGTCCGCCACGCTTTCGCCCGAGCGGATCTTTGAGCTCGCTGACGCCATGGTCGACGCGCACCGCGACCGCCTCCCTGAGGCGCTGCGCCATTGAGCTGCAGGCACCCAGCCATCCGCAGACTCAGACCTCCGCCCGATGCACACGCAATCCTGCGCGCTCGAGTTCGGCGACGTCGCCGTCCTTTACATCTCCGTCGGTGACCAGGTCGGCGACGACACCGATTTCGCTAATGCGAGCAAACCCGCGACGACCGATCTTCGTTGAGTCAGCGACGACAATCACGCGCTCAGCAGCCCGGAGCAGACAGCGGTTGGTCTGCGCCTCGACCTCGTGGTGCGTGGTCAACCCGGCCGTGACGTTGACGCCATCGACGCCGATGATGGCAACCTCGATGTTGATGTTCATCAACGTCATCTCAGCTAGTGGCCCAACCAGTTCGTAGGACTCCGACCGCGCGCTGCCACCACAGACCACGAGATCGATGTTCGACCGGACGGCCAGCTCGGAAGCGATGTTCAGCGCGTTCGTCACGACCCGAAGACCGGGTCGGGTGGCCAGCGCCCTGGCGACCTCGGTCGTCGTCGAACCGCCGTTTAGGCCGACGGAGCTGACTTCGGGGCCGAGCAACTGCACGGCCAACTTGGCGATCGCCCGCTTGGCGTCATGCCGCTGGCCACCGCGATACCGCATCGGCAGTTCGTACAGCACGCCCGACGCGACAGCTCCGCCGTGGGTGCGGCTGAGGAGTTGCTGGCTCTCCAGCAGCTGGAGGTCGCGTCGCACCGACGCCTGGGAGACCTCCAGCTGGGCCGCGAGTTCGGGCACGCTCACCGACGCCTGCCTGCTCAAACGCTCAAGAATGAGTCCGAGTCGATCCTGTTGCCGCATAGCGTGCACGTTACGCGCAAACGCGGCGGCGACGCTGCAGGAGGCGGCCACCTATTTCGGTGGGTTTCGAGCCTGTTGCGGGACGATCTCAGCCGCCAGAGACCTTGACCATGCCTGCGCAAACGTGCAACTCTGCACATCTACAGCGATCGAATATGCGCGGATGAAGGAGTCCTTGATGGAATCGGTCGGTACTCGCACCCGGGTTATCGCCAGTGCAACCGTCCTGCTCGTGGCCCTCGTTGCGTGCAGTTCGAAGTCCTCAGCACCCTCGGGCGCGGCGTCCTCCGGCGCGCCGGCCAATGGCTCAACCGCCATCACGGTGTCCCACGGGTACACCGATGTCGAAGCCAAGGAGATCCAGGCGCAGGCCGATCAGTGGAACAAGCTGAACCCCACCGAGAAGGTGTCGCTGGTCTTCAACGGCGGTAACGACGGCGCGTTGCAAAAGACGATTGCCGGCTTTACCGCTGGCAACTTCCCCGACGTTGCCTACGAATATGGTTCATCGGCTTCCCAGCTTGCCAAGCAGCCCAAGCTGGTCGACCTGACGAGCGACGTCGCCGCGACATCTTTCGATTGGAACGACTTCTATCCCTCGGAGCGAACCGCAGCCACTGTCGATGGCAAGGTCGTCGGCGTCCCAGCCCTGGTCGACAACCTCAGCCTCGTCTACAACAAGAAGCTGTTCGCTGCCGCGGGCATCGCGGAGCCGACCAACAGCTGGTCGTGGCAAGACTTCGCGGCGGCCGCGAAGAAGCTGACCGACGCGTCCAAGCAGCAGTTCGGTTGGGCATACGTCAACGACGGCAGCGAAGACACCGTCTGGCGCTATCTCGCTCTCCTGTGGCAGGCCGGCGGCGACTTGCTGACGCCGGATAACAAGGCACCCGCATTCGACTCCGCAGCTGGGCTCGCCGCACTGCAGCTGCTGCAGCAGATGGGCGTCACCGACAAGTCGGTATATCTCGACAGCGGCAACGGCAACTACCTGAACCTCTTCAACAGCGGCAAGATCGCGATGCTGTGGACGGGCCCCTGGGACTTGTCCAGCATCAACCCCGATGTCTCATACGGAGTGACGTTCCTGCCGGGTTACAACGGCGACCACGAGACCATCTCCGGGCCTGACCTCTACATGGTCTTCGACCATTCGAGTGCGCGCGCGGCAACCGCCGTGAAGTTCGTGCAATGGCTGACCTCGCCCACGGTCAACCTGCAGTTTGCGATTGCCACCGGGGACCTGCCGCTGCGGCAATCGGAGACCACACTTCCGGACTACTCGAAGTTCCTGTCGACTTACCCTTCCGACAAGGTGTTCGTCGATAACCTGAACAACGTGAAGCACGTACGGCCCAACATCACGTCGTACGCGCAAGTCTCGACGGCTATCGGCAAGATGGTCCAAGCGGTGCTGCTGGGCCAAAAGCAACCGCAAGCGGCCCTCGACGGGGCCAAGTCTCAAGTTGAGAGCGCCCTGGCGGGTCAATGAGCCACGCAATTCGGCTACCGTCCCGCCGATCGGCGGGCGGACGCCGAGCGGCGATCCTGCCGTCGTCAGCCCGTCGACGCGATCCGCGGAGACGGGCTGACCAGTTCGCGGGCTGGGGCATGGTCAGCCCGAGCGTGCTGCTACTCGCCGTGTTCGGCATGGTCCCGGTCGTATGGGCGTTCGTCTTGTCGTTTCAGCGAAACGACCTGCAAACGCGTGCGCGATGGGTCGGCTTGCACAACTATCAGGAACTGATCCACGATCCGATCTTTCGTGGCTCCATTCACCACACGATCGTCTACACCGTGCTATTCGTGCCCATCACGTTAGTGCTTTCGCTGGTCGTCGCTGCTGCACTGAATCGCAAGATCCGCTTCATCACCCTCTATCGACTAGCGGTATTCGTACCTGTTGTCACCTCGACGGTCGCGACCGGTGTGATCTTCACCTGGCTCCTCGATCCGCAATACGGGATCGTCAACGCGACGCTGCACCGAGTTGGACTGCCCACCTCCGGCTTCTTTTCGTCCCCTCACGACGCCCTGTTCGCCATTGTCGGTATGACCGTGTGGGGATGGGTCGGTTTCGGTGCGCTCATTTTCCTGGCCG
>DASRZB010000211.1:0-9543 GCA_035653855.1 Acidothermaceae bacterium
TTCGTCTCGCACGGCGAAGCTGTCCAGGGCCACGATGAGCCGCGCAGCCTCGTCAACAGTGAGCTCGAGGTCGGTGTCAGCAAGACGCGGACCGGGCGCCTGCCCGTCGACCGGCAGCGCCTTCGGCAGCCGTGCTTGAACGGCCGCGCGAAATAGCTCAAGCGACTCGGCCGCAACCTCGGCAAGCACCTCGGTCACAGGTCGATTCGTGAACCGCCGCTCAACGAGTTCAAGGGTCACCTGCGGTATCGCGTACGCCATCGCGTCCGCGACAAGTCCGCCAACCGGATCGAGCATGTGGGCGAGTTCTTCTCGAGACCCCAGCACAACACGACCCTCAACGGTCATCGCGACCGCAAGTTCGGAGGTCGTCGCACGTGCAATCAAGGTTCCCGACGGCGGGCAGCACTCGGCGTCCGTGCATTGCATTGACCACCACCGGCCATCGCAGACACACAGCACCTCGCTGACCTCGATGCGGGCGCGGGTCAGCTGCTTGATGAGCGCGTCAGCGAGCGGTTTGACGGACGGATAGGCGATGCCATCGGACGGCGGGTAGAGCACGATGATCGCGCGTGCCGCACCGTCGCGCTTGAGATAGCCGACGAAGTTGCGCGCGCACGCCGTCGCGGATCTTGGACCAGGCAAATCGACGCGTGCGGTCAATCCGAGTCGGCTGCGGGGGCCGCGCAACGAGAGCACGACGAGCGACTTGTGCGGCTCAAATCCCACCAGATAAGGAACTGCGTCGATGATGTCGGCCGGCGAGCGAAGCTTGACCTGGACCTGCGCGTCTGTCGTCATGCGACGAAGCCTGCGTCACCTCAGCCACCCGCAACGCAACAGAACGCACGGTTGTGGACGCCGCAAGAGTTACCCACAGAGCCTAGGTAACTGCAGGACCCACGAGTTCTGCGTAGGCGACGATGTCGTCTTCATAGCTATGCGCCTTGGCGTTGAACGCGCCGCCACAGGTGATCAATCGCAGCGCGGAGTAGGCGGTGTTGCCGTAGACGAGCTTCGTCGGGAACGCATCTTTGGCGTACTCATGCACGCTGAGTACGCGGAAAACAGCAGTGCTGCCGTCCGCACGCGTGACGTCGATTTCGGCGCCCGGCAGTAGTGAGTGCAGGCGGTAGAACACGCCGTCGACACCTGCCCAGTCAATGTGGCCGACGATGATGGCCGGTCCGAGCTGCCCAGGTGTCGGAGCACCCGTGTACCAGCCCGCGGGGAACGCGGCCGGCGGAACCTGCAGCGATCCATCGGCGAGCAGTCCCAGGTTCATCAGCGCGCTATCGACGCCAATCGACGGAACCTGCACGCGTACCGGTGCCGATTTGCTCATCGGCTTCGCGATCGGCAGGTTCGCCAGCTCAGCCGCAGTCGCAACAGACGATGGGACGTCGGGTGCTGACGGCAGGATGGAGTCCATCGGCGAATCCGATACTGGTGCGGACGCCGGTGCCGATGAGGCCGGCTCGGACGCAACGGCCGATGACGGTACAGGCGCTACCGATGGTGCAACGGCGAAACTCGTCGAGCTCGACGTTCCACATCCGGCGACGAACACTGCCGCGATCGCCGCGACTGCCATGCCGACAGCGATGCGCACGCTCGCGCGCGCACCCGCCGTCCGCGCTGTGGCTGTGGCCCTCATCGTCGCCTTCACCGTTGACGACGGCGGCGGTGAGCGCGCGTTGATGCGGTCACGCTGGCAGCCGCAATCGCGAGTCCGAGCGTCGCGATTCCAACAGCCACGACGGAGGGCACACTGCCGGCGTGCCGGATCGAGCTGCCGTCACCCGTGTGCACGGCGCCGACCGGGACGCGCTCGATCTGCGGTGCGCCAGGTGCAGCGACTCCACCGGCTCCCGCACCGGGCACCGCGGCTGCTGCGGCCTTCAACGCCGCTGCCGACTTCGATGCTGCGGCTGCTTTCGCTGCAGCCGCCAACTTCGATGCTGCTGCCGCGGACGCAGATGCGGCCGCAGTACTTGGCTTCGGCGTTGCTGACGCGCTCGCGCTCGGCGGCACAACCGGAGTCGCTGCGCATGTCGGCCGGATGATCGTGTCGTGAATCAGCGTGACCGCACCCGCGCCGGACGCCTGCTCGCCAGCAAGTAGCCGACCAATAACCGTGACGCCACTGCCGAGCGAGATGCTGTCGTGCGCCATAACCGTGCCATCGAGGGTCGATCCGGCACCGAGAGTCGCTGCGCTGCCGACCTTCCAGAAAATGTTGCACGCCTGCGCGCCGCGAATCAGGTTGATGCTGCCGGTGCCGCCGGTGATCAGCGTGCTCGCCGTCTGAAAGATGAAGACCGAGTTCGCGTTGTTCGCGCCGTCGAGGGTCAGCGTGCCTGACATGCCGAAGGTGCCGGACGCCGACGTGTACACGCCCGCAACAAGTGTTTGCCCTGCGAGCTCAGTGAGAACGACACCCGGAGTTTGGCCGGCGGCATTGTTGTATGCGGTGGTCAGCGCCGCCTTCGCGCCTTGAGTCACCGCATCGTTCGGGTTCGGACTCGTGTGGTTCGCGCCGGTCAGCGTCACGCAGTTCGCGCCCGGACATGCGGTGAAGCCGGTCTCGGAGGCGGTGGGCGACGAGCCAACGTCGCCGCTAATCGTCGTGATGCCGGTGTTTGTGATGCCCGAGCCGGCGAGGATCGCGTAGGTGCCCGCAGTGCCGAGGGGGACCGTGGTCGCCGCCGCCTGCGCGGAGCTCGCCGTCATCACCAACAGCCCGGCCATCGACACGGCCAGGAGCGAGGTGGTGGAGGCGTGCCGTATCGAGGTCGAGGTTCGTGTCATTCACGTGCCGCTCTACTGGACGAGGTAGCGGCAAAAGGTGGGACGAGATCCGGACCGCCCAACAACACGCTAAGTAGTCATATCGTCACATAGATCGTACTTGCTGAGGCATTTGCGCAAAATGTTCACCCATTTGCCGGATCTCGGCGGTCCAACGGCTCGGGGCCAACGGCTCGGGGCCAACGGCGAGCTACGCGGCGGGACCGCTGCCCAACGAAACTGTTGCGGTGTGCGCCTGGCCGTTCACGTCGGTCCAGCCGAGCACGACCTTGGTTCCGGGGTGGTAGCCGGCCATCAGCGTCGACAATGTGGTGGCCGAGTCGACGGTGTGCCCACCGAGTGAGGTGATCACGTCGCCTCCCACGAGGCCCGCCTGCGCCGCCGTCCCGCCGGCAATCACGCCAGCGATCTGCGCACCCGAGACAGTCGGTCCGCCGTAGTACGAAGCGGTTGACGCCAGCTCGACACCGAGGAACGCGGTGCCACCGATGTGGACCGTCGCCGACGCCTTGCCGGCGACCATTTCGCGCGCGATCGTCAACGCTTCGTTGATCGGGATCGCGAAGCCCTGGTTCGCAGAGCCACCCGACTGGTAGGCGGCGAACGGGTCGTACTGACCGTTCGATCCGGATGCTGCAGTATCGATGCCGATGACCTGGCCGGCGCTGTTGACGAGCGAACCGCCCGAGTCACCCGGCTGCACATTGGCGTTGACTTCGATGAGTCCGGTCAACTGCTCGCTCGTGCCGCCGAGTTGGTCGCTCGCGGTGATCGGCTGGTTCAGCGCGATGATCGATCCGCCTGCCGCGCTTGGCGTTCCGCCGGTGCCGCCCGCGTTGCCGATCGCAACAACCGATTCGCCGACGGTCGCCTTCGACGAGTCACCGATCTTCGCGACCTTCAGACCCGACGCGCCCTGCAGTTGCAACACGGCGATGTCTTGCGTCTTGTCGTATCCGACGACGGTCGCCTTGTACGTCTTGCCGTTGCCGACGTCGGTGACGCTGATCGCGGTGGCGCCATCGATGACGTGGTTGTTGGTCAGGATTTCACCGGTCGACGTGAGCACGATCCCGGTGCCCGCACCCGACGCGCCTTGGTAGCCGAACGTCGAGTTGATATCCACGAGGCCGGGCGAAACGGTGGCGGCGATCGCAGACACATTGGCCGGCGCGCCACTGCCCGAAGTCGCGCCACTCGACGAGCCGGCCGACGAGCCGGTCGAACCTCCGTACCCATAGCTCGGGACGTAACTCCACGGATCGCTGTAACCGCCCCAACCCCAGCCGTAGCCTCCGCCGTAGGGCGACCAGTCCGCATTACTGATCGACGAAGTACCGGACGACGAGGTGCTGGGGGTCGCGGCGGCGTTCTGTGTCTTAGCCGCTGCGGGCCTATCGAGCTGGCCGACGCCGACAGCACCGGCGACGGCCGCGGCGACCACCCCGGCGAGCACGGCCGTCGAGCGCCCGCGGTGCCGGCGATGGCGCGGCAGCACCACGGCGGCCGGGTCGGGCGCGGGCGCAGTGTTCGGAGGTGTCGTGTTCTCGGGCGTAACACTCATGGCAGGCTCCTCGGTCGATCGTGTCTGGATCCACTTTCCGACCGCCCGCTGTATCCCGCATGAGACAGCGCTAAGAAGCTGCTGAATTCCGATTGCCGATTGGCCGACCCAGCGCGCGATGCCTGCCTACGTACTGGGCTACCGATGTGCGACGAGACGATTTCATCTTCAATCGTTGCGACCGCCCGTACAGCACGACGTTTACGGAGAGCCCAGAAATGCAACGACGCGCCGCACTCGTCCTTGTTGTCATTACTCCCGCTTTACTCATCAGCTCTTGCAAGTCTTCAAATAAGAGCAAGGTGACAACGCTGCAGCCGCAGGTATCCGCGACCGCGACAGCTGCGGCAACGACGGCAGCGGCGCCCGCACCGGCAACCAGCGAGTCCGCGACGCCAACGCCGCTCCCACCGCCGGCGGCAACGTCGGCCCCTGCATCGCCGTCCCCGACGCCCACGCCCACGCCATCAGCATCCGCATCACCAACCGGATCAGCCTCGCCCCCCAACCTTGACCCGTGCCAGCTGGTCACGCAGAGCGAAGCGTCGACTCTCGCCGGTGCGACCTTCGGACCGGGGAGGGAGGAGAGCACGGGCGGCGGCAAGGAGTGCGTCTACGGGTACCAAACCCTGAACGTGATGGACGTCATCGTCGCCGAGGCGCCTGACGCCAAGACGGCAAGATTCGTTTACGCCCAGGAGTTGGGCGAGGCGCAGGCCAAGATCGCGTCTGACCTCCCAGCTGGCGTATCCGTCAAGCTCGACACCACGAACACGGCAGGCATCGGTGACGAGGCATCGACGATCACCGGATCCGGTTCGATCCAAGGGCAGACGATCTCGTTCACCGGCATCTACGTGATCTCAGGCGCCACGTTCTTCACCATTGGCGACCTCGTGCTGGCCAAGGCCCCGCCGACCGTGACCGCGATACAGGACCAAGCGAAGGTCACCCTCGGCCGGCTCTGAGTTCGCGACGCCGCCGTCGCGCATCTCGAGAGTTGGTTCTCTGAGCGCGCGTTCTTGCACGCGTTCTTCCGCGCGCTGACGACCAATGCTCCCGGCGGCTACGGCAACCGCCCGGCGATGATCTTGGCGGCGGTTTGCATCGGCTGCACGTTCTGCGCGGGGTCGTTCAACTTCACCAGGTTGATGTCGACCCAGTTGTCGCCCTTGCGAATGAAGATGTTGCCGTCTTCCTGATCGGCCTCGTCGCCGATTCCGGGCACCGACGTGAACTTGTGGCCGAGGGTGTCGCGATCGATGTCGAGTTCTTTCTTTGCGCCGTCGCCGGTGATGATCTCGACCTGCGCGGTCGGCCCGCTCGGATCACTCGTGTACTGGCACAGCGTCTTGTCCCCGCCAGCGCCGGCCGAGACTGCAGCGTTCAGTTTCACGCCCGCCAGCGTCGTGGCCTCGGCCTGCGTCAGCAGTGCGCACGGATCAATCACCGGCGGCAGCGACGCCACCTCACTCGCTGGAGCCACGGCAGATGCAACAGGGCCGGACGCCGGAGCGGTCGCGGTCTCAGTGACTGTTGCTGTCACGGTGACGGTGGCGGTCACCGTCTTGGTTGAACCACCACATGCGGAGACCGCCATAGCTGCTCCGACCAGAGCCACCATCGGGGTGACACTTCGCCACATGCGCGCCGTCCCTCTCTTGTCGATGTTTTCACCATCGGATCCGGTGCGTTTGCTGCCCCAACAGGGCAGTAAATGCACGCGCTGCGTCATCTACGCTCCTGCGTTGCACAGAGGAACGTCGGGCACGACCTGCGACCGGTGCAACAGCGAGGTGCTGGTGCCAAGGGAGTACTCGTACTTCGCGCCGGGAATCAGGTCTTTGAGGATTGGAATTTCCGCAGCCGACAACTCAATGCCGACTCCGGCAGTGCCTCGCAGGTCGAGTGTTGCGCCCTTACATCGGGCGAGTGCGGCGCCGAGCGACGATCCGTTCGTCACACCGAGATCGACGATCACGCCGGCAAACGGTCCAGCGCTAAGTGACGCGACGCCGACGCCGACTTGGAACTTCATTTCGACCCCGAACACAATGCCGCTCGGACCAAGCGTGATGCCCGTGATGCTGTCGATGATGCTCTGCTTGACGGTGAACGTCGGCGTCTGGAAATTCGAGCCGTCGTAACCGATCGGCCCGTCCAACCCCCAGATTCCGGTGGCGACGAGTGTCGAGTTGTTGCCGGTGATTGCGGTCTCGACACTGAACGTGAATTCAACCTTGATATCCATCGGCAGGCCGGCTGTTGCGGGCGACGGCGGAATCTCGAGATTCGCCTCGATCGGTGCCTCGATCTTGATTTTCTCGTTGTCGGCCGACCCACCCGCCGCGCCGGCTTGCAAACTGATCGTCAGCCCCGTGATGCCGGTGATCTCGAATGCGCTGTGCGATGTCTGACCGTTCTTGATGGTGTCGATGCCGCGGAAGTGCAGGTTGTTCGTATCGAACGCGAAGTCGATGCCGACCTTCAGATTGCCGTCGCGCTCAACGCCGAGCTCGAGCTTGTTGTCGCTGACGGCCGGCGACACCGTCCACTCGCCGACCTTGAACTCAAGGCTGGAGTCCGACTCAAAAATCGAGTTGCTACTCGGTGCCGCTTTCGGTAGCGCCGCCGCTTGCGCAGTGAACGGCTTCATGCGGTTGTAGCCGGACGGCGAGATGTTGGCCGACGGCAGATCGCCAGACTGTGGCGTCTGTTGTGCCCAAGCCAGCTGGGGAATCACGCGGTAGCTGATGGCTGATGCCGGCAGCCCCTGGTCGACGTCAATCGAACCGTTGCGGATCACGTCGGTGAGGTTGACCGGCGCAAGGGTCACAACGCGCGAATCACCGTCGTCGTGAATGGCGGCCACCCGGCCAGTCGCCATGCTGGTCAGCACCATGACCGACCCGACCTGGAGCTTGTCGGCGCCGGGCGCATTCTTGGCGATCGTCCAGACGAGGCCGTTGCCGCTTGCCGAGCGGATTGACGCCGGACCGCCGCCCACGACAACAACTCCCGGTTGGTAGTCGGCGCCCGTCGGGTTGGCGCCGTAGCCGTAGGTCTTGAGAGCGGCGGTCGTCGGCGCGCTCGTGCTCAGGCTTGGAGTCGCACTCACTACCGGAGCGCTCAGCGTGGGAGCGGTGACCGAACTCCCAACCGCAGCTGCAGAGGTGGACGGCGGTTGCGATGCGGACTTATGACCACCGCACGCCGCAACCAAAGCGGTCACAGCGACAAGCGAGACGGCCAACCGCCCCCGGCCCACCCCGCGACTCGTCACGCCGAGGATTAGACCAGAAACCGGTAACGCCCGGGTAACGCCCCAGCAAACCATGCCGCGTGCTCGCGCGACCCGGTTGGCCCCTTAAGGCTTCGGCGGAGAGTGTCGACGTGTCCGGTAATGACCGATCCTTGGGCACCCCCACCGTGGCCTCCGGCACAGCCGTGGACCAACGCACCACCAGCGACGGCCGCGGCGCAAGGGATCGCTCCACAGACCTGGCTCACCGGACCGCCCCCACCTGGGCAGCACATGCACCAGCTTCCGTCACCTCCCAAGCGACGCCGCACTGGCCTGATCGCCGGGATTTCCGTCAGCGTCGTAGTCCTCGCGCTTCTCGGGTTCGTCGGTGCGCGGGCGTTTCTCGCCGCCGCGACCCATGGGCGCGACATCGCGGGGGCTCCCGGCTACGTCACCTTCAGCGGCCCCACGGGAAACTCCTTTCCGGTGGGCCGGCCGTTTGGACACGCGTGTCAACCGATCAGGTTCACCGTCGAAGAACACGTGACGGACGCTGTCTACGCGCAGGTGGTTTCCGTCGTCAACGAAGCACGAGCCGACGGGCTCGACGTAACTCTTGAAGACCGCACCTTCGCGTGGAAGCCTGACTCGCTCTACTACCCCGCTGGCACGACGAGCGCTGGCGTCCTACGGGTCGGCATCTTTGCCAATACTGGTGCGCCGAACATGCTCAGTAATGGCCAACCCGCGCACGTCATCCTCGGCTACGACGCGTCCCCTGACGCGGACGGCAAGCACGACGACATGGTCGGCCCGCAGGGAACTTTGCAGATGGAAACGCTCGCTGGCGATGTCGTTGGTCAGCGACGCGCAGTGCGCGAGATCATCGCGCTCACCCAAGGAGTTGCCGGGTCAACCCGCAGCGACACCGGTCTGGGAAGCGCGTCGACGCGGGATAGCTTCAGCCCCACGGACATCGCCGCGATGAAGAACATGTCCGGCTGCGGCAACGCGCCGACCACAGTTGTCGAGCACACACCGATCTAGTCTCCCAGGAGACCGATTGATTGACCGCCGGCATGCGCGCAACCTTCAGCTGTAGCTGCCATCACGCCGGAGAGGCCGCTGGTAACCACGACCACGCAGCGTTCGACGAGCAGCCTGCCGACGTCCCACGCAAGTTGGCGAGGCTCGGACTCGACCTCCGAGCCCGGAACAATTACGCGACGTAAGCCATAGCCCCCTCCTGTCGCGATGCACTACTACGACATTGTCATCGGCGTTGAGCGGTGCTGTGCGACTAACGAGTTGCGATAGCCCAGGCTTCGCGCACAACTTCGGCAGCCTCTGCGGCCGTGATTGCCAAACGTGTCTGCCCTGCAAGTGCAGCAGTCCACTCCGCGGAACTCGGTAGGCGATCGAAAAGCCAGGCCCCCGGGTCTCCGCCGGTCGGACCATGCCGCCGATAAAGGGCCGCGGCGGCCTGATCAATCGCATCGACGACGGCCAATGCCTGCAAGTCCCATAGGTCGCGGGCAGCATGGCGATCGCCCCAAGTAACGGTTTTCCACGCCGCAAATGCTGGCCTCGTTGGCACTTGAAGGATGGCCTCTGCTGCGTCGGCATATCTTTGATGCAGCGGCGTGTATTCAGTCGGCCACGGCTCATACGTGGAGTCGGTCAATAGCTGGACCTTGATGGTGCCTTGCCTGGTGAGCAATTGTGCCGGTTGTTCCGGCCGGACCTCGGAGAGCGCGGGCTGCCACGTCGCGGCTCCGATCCGGCGACGAGCACCGGTTGCCAACACGTCGTCCAAGGTCGCGGCTACCGCACCTCGCGGGCCGATTGAGATGAGGTCGATGTCTTCGCTGAGCCGCCCATCGGGTAGGAACGCACGGGCGAGTGCCGTACCACCACAGAA
>DASRZB010000212.1:0-2816 GCA_035653855.1 Acidothermaceae bacterium
GGGCCAGCTCGTGGTGATCGCTGGTCGTCCAGCAATGGGCAAGGCGCTTGCGCTCGAGACGCCGCTACCAACGCCATTCGGCTGGACGACGATGGGCGAGGTAGTGGTCGGCGACTGGTTGATGGGCGCTGACGGCCAGCCGACGCAGGTGGTCGCGGCAACCAGCGTGCTGCTCAAGCGTCCGTGCTACGAAGTCGAGTTCGACGACGGTTGCGTCATCGTGGCTGATGCCCAGCACCAATGGCTTACGGAGACGCGGGCCAACCGCCGATCCGGGGTACGTACGACACAGGAAATCGCTGCGACGCTGCGAGGTGTGACGGCGGACACGCGCCCAAATCACTCGGTGCCAACCGCATTGCCACTCCAGCTCGATGAGCGCCAACTACCGATTGGGCCCTACGCACTAGGAGTCTGGCTGGGCGCCGGACGCTCTGCCTTGGCCCAGATGACCAGCGATGATGCCGAGATCAGCTGGCACATCGAAGCCGAAGGGTTGACCCTCGACGAGGGCCTGGCCCAACTAGGGCGAATCGGCGTGCTCAACAATAAGCACATCCCGACCGAGTACCTGCGCGCTTCGGAACGGCAGCGTCGGGCGTTACTTGCAGGCCTGCTTGACAGCGAGGCAACCGTGTCACCCACAGGTGCAGTGCAGCTCACAGTCGCGGACGCGCAACTGGCCCGCAACATTCGTGAGCTCGTGGTGAGCCTGGGCTACCGATGTGGCTTCACGACGAGACCGATAAGCGGTCACACCACTTCCGCTACTGCGTACACGACGTCGTTCACCCCCGCCGACAATCCCTTCCGGCTCGAGCGCAAACGGTTGGCGTTGAAGACCCGGAGCACGCAACACACTCCACGAATCGGTTCGCGGTTTATCGTCGACGTGCGCCCCATTCAGTCCGTCCCCGTCAGGTGCGTCGAAGTTGATAACGCCGCGCATCTCTACCTCGCGGGATACGCGATGATCCCGACGCACAACTCGACGCTCGGTCTCGACATCGCGCGGGCGGCCTCGATTCGAGCTAATCAGACGTCGGTCTTGTTCTCGCTGGAGATGAGCAAGCACGAAATCACCATGCGACTGCTTTCGGCCGAGTCACGCATCCCGCTGCAGACCATGCGAACTGGTCAGATGCGCGATGACGACTGGGTGAAACTCACCCGCCGACTGGGCGAGATGGCGAGCGCGCCGCTGTATATCGACGACTCGCCGAACATGACGATGATGGAGATCCGCTCGAAAGCCCGGCGCCTCAAGCAGCGCAACGAGCTGCGGCTGGTCATCGTCGACTACCTCCAGCTGATGACGTCGCACTCGAAGGTCGAGAACAGGCAGCAAGAGGTCAGCCAGATCTCGCGATCCTTGAAACTGTTGGCGAAGGAGCTTGAGGTCCCCGTCATCGCGTTGTCGCAGCTGAACCGAGGTTCTGAACAGCGCACCGACAAGCGACCTCAGCTATCCGACCTTCGTGAGTCGGGCGCGATTGAGCAGGACGCCGACGTCGTGATCCTGTTGCACCGCGAGGACATGTACGAGCGCGAGTCACCGCGTGCCGGCGAGGCCGACCTGATCGTGGCCAAGCACCGCAACGGACCGACAAGCACGATCGTTGTTGCGTTCCAGGGTCACTACAGCCGCTTCGTCGACATGGCCGCTGGCTAGTACGAGATGGCACCGGCGGTTGCATTCCGGCGCTTCTGGCGCCAGAATGGCGCCATGCCCAGTGTGCAGATCAAGGATGTTCCTGAGCAGACGCACGCGGTATTGCGGCGGCGCGCCGCAGCGGCCCACCAATCGCTACAGGAATACCTGCGCGCACGACTGGTGGACGAAGCCAGTCGGCCAACATTGGATGAGGTCCTCGACCGGGCGGGCGGGCGCGCCGGTGGGTCGGTTCCGTTGAAGGCAGCAGTCGCGGCGGTGCGGTCTGACCGTGCTGGTCGTTGATGCCAGCGTGCTGGTTGTTGCCCTCGCCGATGACGGGCCAGACGGCGATCAGGCGCGGGAGCGGCTTCGCGGCGAACAGCTGGTAGCTCCCGAACTGCTCGACGTGGAGGTGGCCTCCGTGCTCCGGCGGCAGGTCAGGCTCGGCGCGGTCGCCACTCGTCGTGCGGGGCTTGCCTTAACAGACCTCGCCGCCACTCCACTGACACGCGCGCCGCATCAGCCCTTGCTTGGTCGGTGCTGGGAGTTGCGCGACAACCTCACCGTCTACGACGCCACGTATGTTGCGCTGGCAGAGGCCTTAGGCGTCGTCTTTCTTACCGGCGACGCCCGACTAGCTAACGCCGCCGGACCGCGATGCCACATCGAAGTCTTCAGACCGCGGTACTGAGCACGTCGAGTGAATCCGTCATCGAGCAGGGCACTAGTGCGGGAAGCTCGTGCGGGAAGCCAAAGCGGGACGAAGGTATGCGCACGGACGACGGCCCACGCGCGGGTGGCCGTCGCGTCGAAACCGTCCGTCACGCTCCGATGGTAGGGCTCGCCGGGCCGGCGGATATCCAACACGAGATACTGAACACGTGCCCGCCGCTGCGACCCGCGTTCTGTTGCTTGAGCAAATCCATCCCGATGCCGACGCGCTCTTGCGCGAGGCCGGCTACACGGTCGAAACGCACACCCGCGCATTGGCTGAAGACGAACTCATCGCCGCGCTGCCCGGCGTCCAACTGCTTGGCATTCGCTCGAAAACGCAGGTGACCGCGCGCGTTCTCGAAGCGGCGACCGATCTTGAAGCGATCGGCGCGTTCTGCATTGGCACCAACCAGATCGACCTTGCAGCCGCCGCCCGGCGCGGCGTCGC
>DASRZB010000213.1:0-4427 GCA_035653855.1 Acidothermaceae bacterium
AAGGGAAATCGACCCCGGCAAGGGGAGCCAACACGCTTGAGGGTGTGGGGTGGGGGGCATCCCGAGCCGGCACCGAAAGAGACCCGGCGCGAACCATCCGCCGGGTCTCTTGGCGGTCGCACCTTCGAAGCGACGGTCTACGGATCCCGTCGTCAGAACCTGGATCTGACCACGTTGCCGGCGGCCCAGTGCGAGCGGATCCGTGTCGGTCTAGTGGCTTCCGCGTCGTCCCTCCGTGCGCGGCTGCGGCGTTCGGCCACGGTTGACTGGGAGACGACCTTCGCCGATCACCTCCCGACGTTGGAGACATATCTCGACCGAGCGGCACGGTCGTCGTCGATTTGGCTGTCAGCGGCTAAAAGCGTCACGTGAAGGTCTATCTCACTAACGGTGTTCTGGCCGCGGCGGGCGGGGCCGTGCCGGTCGTGCGCGGTCGCAGGGCATCTTCGGCGCCGACCGCCTCGCGACCAGCATCGCCGCGTCACGCCCCTCGCCGCCCGCTACAACGGTGCGCTACTGCTGGCGCCTCCCTCGTGGCGGCAAGCCCTATCGCCGGCGAGGTCAGCCGTGAATGGAGCCGCTGCCGGAAATCGCGACCAGGTCCGCTGGCGGTCCGCTCGACGGCGCGCCGCCCGGGGATGAGGGTCTGGACGTTGCGCTGGGGTAGGTGTTGTGGTCATCTCCGGACTTGAACTGTACTGAGGCGATAATCGTCTCGGAGAGGAGTCTGTCCATGCCCGGGACACCGTCCCCGGAGTGTCGTGATCGTGCGGTGGAGTTGGCCCGGCGACGGGATGTCCGTGGCCTTTCACTTGGCCATTGACACGGGAGAAGCCGATCATCCAGATCGCGAAGGATTAGGTGTCAGCGAAGCGTGCCTGCGGCGCTGGATGCGCGTCGATGATGTCGATCCGGCCGCGAGGGCGGGTTGACCGCGTGACACATGAACTGGATCTTCGGGCACCGGCAACGCGTGGCCGGGCTGCTCGGCTCGATGGGACGCGTCGCCAGCTCGGTGGACAACGCGATGATGGATTCGTTTTGGTCGACCATGCAACGCGAACTTCTCGACAGCGACGATGGTCCAGCAGGGACGGACTCGGCTCTGCGATCTTCGAATGGATCGAAGCGTTCTACAGCGCGTTCCGGCGACACGGCATCGGGCACCTCTCGCCGGCGGAGTTCGAAGCCCTTCACAGCGCCGCCGAAGCCGGGGCATTATCACTGAACCGAACGTGTCCGGGAAACCGGGTCGCGCTCCGCTCTGGGCCGTTGGCGGGTGATGGGTGACGATGATGGGATTGGTTTGAAAGGGAGGAGCCGGCGGCGGGCTTGGGGCCGGTTACTGGGCGGGTGCGTTGCACTGGCTATGGGCGGCTTGGGGGTGCCACTGGGGCCGTTAGCGGCGCGGGCGGTGGCGGCAACGTCAAGTGATTTCGGTCCGGTGTCATTGCCGCCGAATGTCGGTTACCTCAACGCAGTGTCGTGTGTGCGGCAAGGCGATTGTTTCGTCGCCGGTCAGACGGCGGGCACCAATCAACGGGGGTTGATCCTGCACGTCGTCGGTGGTGTTTGGCATTCGACGGTCATCTCGGCGGCGGCGTACCTGAATGGGATCAGCTGCGTCGATGCGACGCACTGCGCCGCTGTCGGCGTGAGCAGCGACGCAGGTCGTGCCGGAGCAGGGGTCGTCGTTACCACCACCGACGGATCGACGTGGCAGCTACCACCGCAACCATCGCCGGCGATAACTTCGAGCACACCGGCGATTGAACTTGATTGGGTCAGCTGCGTCGGCACCTTCTGCATGGCAGACGGGACTCGGGTCCCTAATGGCGGCGGTGCGACAACCAGCCAGGTGTGGGTGACATCGGGTGCCGGGTGGACGGCGGCCGCCGCGCCGATCGAACCCGGAGGTTCCTACTTAGGAGGGCTCGACTGCACAAGACCTGGCGACTGCTGGATGGTCGGCGGAGGTGCCTGGCACACCTCAAATGGCGGATCAACGTGGACCATTCACGACCCACCTCAGGGCTCGGGCATAGGCCTAGGCTCGGGCTTCGGCATCTCCTACAGCGAGCTGAACACCGCACAGTTCACCGATCCGATGCACGGCATCATCGCGGGCGGTGATCAGTGCGGCGGCGACACCGACCACTGCGGCGGGGTGATTTTCCGCACCGGCGACGGCGGTGCGAGTTGGACTCGGACGTCAAATGCGGCGACACCGCTCATCGAGGCGATGTCATGCCACGCCCCCGGTCGAGTCCGGTGCGTCGCGACATCTGCAACGTTCACGCCGATCCGCCCAGGGGGCGCGACTGCCAACGTCGTCGATGGCTCGGTGGTGCTGACCTCGAGCACCGGATCGAGCTGGCAGACCACCCAACGCATCAAGTTTGACCACCTCGACGCGGTAGCCTGCCCGACGGCTAGTGAGTGCGTCGCGGTGGGTGGTGACCAGGCGCGCAACGTCGGGGTGGTGTTCACCAACCATCCACTGCCCGTACCGCCAGCAACACTGTCGACGGTGGCGACCGCGATTTCCCCACCCACGCAGGCGTTTCGCGGGGTCGGCCGCACGGTCGTCAATGCGTCGATCACCTTGGCGGCCATGCTTGCGCTAACGTTTCCCTCGCAGCTGTTCAACCGCACGTTCGAAGAGAACTACGACGAGATTGTGGCAATCGCAGGCCGACGGTTCGGCTGGCTGACCAGAGCACGCGCACGAACAGCGGCGAACCCGTCGCACCGCCGTGACCTTATGGTCTTCCTCGCCGTGGTGGCAGTTGGTTCGGTAATCGGCAGCCTGCGCGATCCGCAGTTTGGACCCAACACCCGGTCGGCCTTGCTGTTTCTTGCGACCGCGCTCGCGGTTCTCCTCACCACCGCAACAGCGTATGCCGTCACTCGCGGCTACCGGGCCCGGGCGGGCGCCAGCGTCGACGCGCATCTGCACGCGCTCCCCGCCGGCCTGGCCATCGCTGCGCTCTGCGTCGCCGTGTCACGCGTCGCAAAATTCGAGCCCGGCTACCTGTACGGCGTCATCTGTGGGACCGCGTTCGCCGGAACACTAAAGCGGCGCCAAAACGGGCAGTTGACTAGCCTCACCAGCCTTGCGGCTCTGACCGTTGCGGTCGGAGCGTGGTTTGCCTGGATCCCAATCAACCACGACGCGACCCAGCACGGCGCGTTTTTCGGCCTCGTGCTGCTCGATGATCTGCTCGGCTCGCTGTTCGTCGGCGGGATCACCGGAACGGTCATCGTCCTACTTCCGTTGCGTTTCATGCCAGGCGAAGCGTTGTTCTCATGGCATCGCGGCATGTGGGCCGCGACGTTTGGGGTCGCGACGTTCGGGCTCGTGGAAATACTGCTGCGCCCAGCAAGCGGCACCACCAGCGCAGGCAGCGTCGCCTGGGTCACCGCCGCCGTTCTCTTCGTAATCTTCGGGGTTGGATCGCTGGCATTCCGCGAATACTTCGCCCGCCACCTCCCCGCCGACCAGCAGCGCGCAGCGCTCGCGGCGAAGATCATCACCCACTTGCGCGATGACGACGGCCGCTCCGAGACAGACCTCGCTATGTTGATCAACGTCGAACCCCGGCACGTGCACGCCACGATTGACCGTCTCGAACGCGCGAACTGGATCCGGCGCGAGAAAACATTTCAGGTCACCGAGGCCGAAGTGCCCCTGCATCTGAGCACACCAGCCCGCACGTTGCACGAATCGCGTCGAGTCGGCTGGTTCACTAGGCGACGACTCGTACTCGCACTGACACGCGCAGACCGAAACGCCCTCGCACATCTCTTTCGCCCCCACGTGAAACCCGCACGGCAAACCACGCGAACCCCAGCTCGCCCTGAATGACCAGCCGGGTCTCAACCTGTGCCGCTCAACAAATCCGATCGCGGCCGTTGAGGGGCCGTCGGCGAGGATGATCCGATGGTGTTCGCCATCGTTTATGCGGTCGTCGGCCGGTTGTTGTCGTTGATCGTGCTGCGTGGTCGCGGTGAGGCGTCGAAAGATGTTGAGCTGGTGTTACTGCGCCATGAGATATCGGTGCCGCGCCGGCAGCTACCACGACCGCGGCTGGAGCCAGCCGACCGGTTGATCATGGCCGCGTTCGCGCGTCGTCTTCCACGTTCGCTCTGGAAGTTCCGGATTGTGAGTCCGTCGACGTTGCTGCGCTGGCACCGTGAACTCCTGGCCCGCACATGGACCTATCCGCACACCGCGAGGTCGTTGGGTCGGCCACCGACCCGGGCCGCGGTTGTGTCCTGGTGTTGCGGTTGGCTCGGGAGAATCCGACCTGGGGACACCGGCGGATCCACGGTGAGCTGGTCACCCTGGGCCACACCCTGTCAGCGGCGACGGTGTGGAACATCTTGACCCGCGCTGGCCTGGACCCGGCGCCGCGACGGACCGG
>DASRZB010000214.1:0-2214 GCA_035653855.1 Acidothermaceae bacterium
GGGCTCTCACCAGGAGCGGCGTCGGGATCAAAGAGCCCGCGTTCGCGCCGTGCTGCCATCGCCATGCCGACGGCGTTGCCGACGCCTTGACCGAGCGGACCAGTTGTCGTCTCGACACCGAGGGTGCGACCGTGCTCGGGGTGGCCTGGGGTGAGGCTGCCCCACGTGCGCAGCAAGCTGATGTCTTCGAGGGTCAAGCCGTAGCCGGACAGATAGAGCTGGATGTACAACGTGAGGCTCGAGTGGCCGCACGACAGCACGAAACGATCGCGCCCGAGCCAGCCCGGCTCGGTCGGATCGTGGCGCAACAAGCGCTGGAACAGCAGGAAGGCTGCCGGCGCGAGACTCATCGCCGTGCCGGGGTGTCCTGACCCGGCGGCTTCGACGGCGTCCATCGCTAGCGCTCTGATGACATCAACGGCTTTCGCGTCGGAGTCGGACCATTCGACGGCGCCGGAACCGCCGCCCACCTGGTGATTCGCCATGGGCGTCGTCACTGCTCCTCTTGACGGGATTTGATTGTCACCCTACCGATGCTGTCGCCGTCCGGTAGACCTGCGTCGGTCTGCCCCGTACGGCCCAGGACCAAGCCTGCGCATTGGTGCTCAGTAGGATGAAGTTCGTGCACTCGGCGTCGGTAGGGATGGTCTCGTGACCGTACTGGCGCAGACCCTGCCGGGAGCCCCGGTCGAGCGCCGGCCGGCTCGGCAACTGGTCAGGGCCTATGTCGCTTTGACCAAGCCTCGCATCATTGAGTTGCTCCTCGTGACCACCGTGCCCGCGATGATCCTGGCTCGCCGCGGCATGCCGTCGTGGTGGCTGGTCGTCGCCACTTTGGTCGGCGGTACCTTCGCCGCCGGTAGCGCAAACACGATTAACTGCTTCGTCGATCGCGACATCGACAAGGTGATGCGCCGCACCTCTCGCCGTCCCCTTGCTCGTGCTCTTGTGCGGCCCGCCGAAGCGATGCGATTCGGCATCGCGCTCGGCGTCGTTGCGACGTTGTTTCTTGGATTTACCGTGAACTGGCCGTCCGCCCTCCTGGCCGACGCGGCGATCCTGTTCTACGTCTTCGTCTACACGCTTGGCCTGAAGCGCCGGACGCCGTCGAACATCGTGATCGGCGGCGCGGCCGGTTGCTTCCCTGTCTTGATCGGCTGGTCAGCCGTCACCGGCGGAGTGGGCTGGCCCGCGGTCGTACTCTTCGGGGTGATCTTCGCCTGGACGCCCCCGCATTTCTGGGCGCTGGCGATGAAATTCCGCGACGACTACGCGGCGGCAGGCGTGCCGATGCTTCCCGTTGTTGCCGACGCGACAACCGTCACGCGCAAGATCGTCGGCTACTCCTACCTGATGGTTGCCGTGTCGTTCGTGCTCGTGCCTGTTGGGCACGCCGGAGCGCTCTACCTCGTTGTCGCCGTCGGGCTGGGCGCCTGGTTCCTGGTCGAGGCGCATCGGCTGTCGGCACGCGTAAAGGCCGGTGAGGATCCCAAGCCCATGCGGCTCTTCCACCTGTCGATCACCTATTTGACACTGCTGTTCGCGGCGATCGCGGTCGGCCAGTTCGTCAAGTAGCGCAGCTACTTAGCGTGGAAGTGCGGGTTGTAGATGAGCCCGAGTATTGCCCCACCCGGCGTGCGAACGCTGCCGGTCACAATCCCCTCACCGACGTCAGTGGCTGGCCCATGCTCGACCGCGCCGATCTCGATCGCGCGTGCCATTGCGGCCGCGACGTCGTCGACCCCCCATAGCGTCACCGCTCCATCGGCCGGGTCAGCGGTTGGAAGCAGGCCGAGCTCGTAGCCGCCGACCTCGAAGCCCACATAGAAAGGCTCTTCAAAATACGGGCGGACGCCGAGCAGGTCGCTCCACCAAGCGGTGGCGGCAGTGAGGTCAGGTGCTGGATAGATCACGGTGCGCAGACCGTGGAGTGAAATCGTCATGGGGTCTACTGTGCAGCGACGCACCGACATTTGGTGGCCGGAGGGTACCGACAGGAATCGCCGCCGCCGTTGCAAGATCAGCGGCTGGGCCCGGTCGCCCGTAATGCCAGCCCTGGCCATAGTCGACACCAATGTCGCGAAGGACTGCTGCGTCCGCTGCGGTCTCGACGCCCTCGGCGACAACACGCGCGTCGCATCCGTTGGCGAAGTCGACGAGTGATCGGACCAGCGACCTGAGCACTGGGTCGGAAGTCACGCCATCGACGATGCT
>DASRZB010000215.1:0-21006 GCA_035653855.1 Acidothermaceae bacterium
CGCGACGACGCCTACGGGCGTCCGGCCGCCCGGATCGCACCGTCCCGCGCGTCGCTGTCGCTGGCCGACGCTGACTGGGAGTTCCCGGAGTTCGGTCAACCGGACGCCTTCGCGAGCCTCACCGCGCAGACCGCGGACGACCGAGACTCCGATCCCGAACTGGCTGACTACAACGACTACCTGACGCGCCTGAACGCCCGGTCGGAGCGCACGCATTGAATCTGCGATCACCGCTCGACCGCTATCGGCTGCTCGCCTACATCGTGGGAACCGCGCTGGTCATCTTGGTGTTCATCGGCATTCCGTTGCAGGTATGGGGACACAACGACACGGTCGAAAAGATCGTCGGGACCATCCACGGCTTCCTCTACATCGTGTACGTCGTGCTCAGCATCGAGCTCGCGTTCCGGTACCGGTTTTCGCTGGTCCGGGCCGCCCTGTCGCTACTCGCAGGACTGGTGCCGATCATGACGTTCGTCGCCGAACGCAACAACACTGCTTACGTCCGGACCCGACAAGCGGCGATCGCCGGCGAGCCAATCGACCCGACCGCTCCTGACCTCGACTGAGATGGCGCGCACACGGCTGTACCGAAACGGGGTGCTCGAGAAAGAGAACTTCCCGATCGCCGAGATCTCCGAGTGCGTTAACGACCCCGGCGCCGTCGTGTGGCTCGACATTTGCACGATGGACGACGACGCGGGGCTCGATGACGTCGAAGAGGAGTTCGGGCTGCACGCCCTGGCGGTCGAGGACGCCTCGCACGAACGGCAGCGCCCAAAACTCGACCACTACAACACGCACTTGTTCTTGAGCGCTTACGCAATTGCGATCGACCCTAAGACGACGAACCTCGACAGCAGCGAACTCGCGATCTTCGTCATGCGCAACGCCCTCATCACAGTTCGCAAGGATCGCAAGTTCGACATCGATGAAGTCGTGAAGCGCTGGGACGCAGCGCCGGGACTGATCAAGGAAGGTGCCGGATTCCTGCTCTACGGCGTGCTCGACTACATTGTCGATGGTCATTTCAAGGCAGTTCAGGATCTCGACGAACGCATCGAGTCGCTCCAAGACGATCTGTTCGACGACAGCCGCGACCGAGTACGCGAGGTGCAGCGCAAGTCGTTCGATTTGCGGCGCGATCTGATTCTGCTTCGACGTTTCGTGCTGCCGATGCGAGAAGTCGTCAACGGTCTGATGCGTGACACGAAGATCATCAACGAAACGCTGATGCCCTACTACCAAGACGTCTACGACCACGTCTTGCGGGCAACCGAGTGGACCGAATCGCTACGGGACCTCGTGTCGACCGTGCTCGAAACGAACCTGACGATTCAGGGCAACCGGATGAACCTCATCATGAAGCAAGTGACCAGCTGGGCCGCGATCATTGCGGTGCCGACTGCGGTGACGGGCTTCTACGGCCAGAACATCCCGTATCCGGGATTCGGTCGCGACAGCGGATTGATCACGTCATCGCTGATCATCGTGCTTGGCTCGGGCCTGTTGTACTGGGTCTTCCGTCGCAAGGACTGGCTGTAGAACTGCACGACGAGAAGATCAGCCGCCGTGAAAGATGTTGACGGCGCGCGAAATTACCAGCGCGACAGTCACTAACGAGATCCCTGATTGCGCGAGAAACGTCGCCTTGGCCCAATGTGAGAGCGGCATCGTGTCGGTCGGGCTGAACGCTGTCGCGTTGGTGAACGAGGTGAACAGGTAGTCGAAGAACGTCGGCTCCCAGTCAGGCGGCGCAATCTCCGGCTGCTGCATCTGCGGGAACAGCAGATCGGGATGCTTGTGCAGCGCGTGGGCACGCGCCACCGGCCCACCGCGATCGAACTCCCAGTACCAAAGACTGAACGCGATCACGTTCGTGGTCCAGATGGCGACACCCTCAAGCAGCAGCCGGCCTGCGTCATTGGCCGTCCCGCTCACGATGGCGTGCACGAGAAGTCCCGCAGAGATTGCATTGTCGATGCTGATGACCGCGATGAGGGCGAGCACAGCGGCGCGCAGCGGAGTCGAGTGGCGGACGATTCGACCCGGGCTGAACACGATGAGGCCGACCAGCAGGATGGTCTCGAGAATCGGCAGCAGATAGTGCGGTCGTAGTGACAGGGATGCCGGCAGCGACGACTGCAACGCGATGGCAGCGCCGGCGGCGACACCCATCTGCCAGCGGTGCTCGCCCTCCGTCGGCCGCAACCACGCCGGCAGCAGATCCTGCTCGACCTGGTAGACGCCCTTCGCTTGCGCGAGGAGCCGGCGTTCCAGCGCGGTGAGTGCGGCGGCCGTGGCCCCGACGTGGTGGTGATGTTCCTCGGGCGGCGAGGCTTCGACGTCGTCCGACATATGCGTCCTCTCGAGCCCGGCTTGCCGCGTCCCAGTCTGCCGCGCCACCGCGATCCTCGCCTACGATCTGCGCCGTGACACGTCTGATGCGGATCTGTGCCTCGCTCGGGGCTGTGACGCTCGCCACCGCATGCGCGGCTCATGGCACGACCAGGTCAGGCACCGTGGTCGCGACCCCTGCCGGGTCGCCTGGGTCGGGGGCGCCGGCGATCAGCGGCGCTCTCGGTGTCTCGGTCGGCGACGGGCCGCCCGGAACGGTCATCACACTGAACGCGATCCGGTGCCCGCCGCAGGGATCGAAGCCGGATGTGATCTTCTGGCGGGATAGCGCCCACCCAGACAACAAGGGCGGGCTGCCCTTGACCCAAATCGTGCGCACCGACGACGCGTTGCAGGCGACCTTTGTGGTGCCAGGTGATGCGCCAGTGGGTCTGGCAACCTTCGAGACCTACTGCGGCGCGAAGGCGCAGGGCGCCATGGCGGGGTTCAACGTCGATCCGCCCTGACGCTGGCGATGCAGCGAGTCGCGCGTGACGTTCGTCACGCCTGGTGCCCCTTTGCGTCCGCAACCATTGAGCCCACGCGTATCAGCGGTTACCATCTGCGTGGCGTCTGGCTCTCCTCCCCCGTAGGGTCAGACGCCTTTTGCATGCCCGTACGGCATGTCTGTGTGGGGGCATGCCCGGAAGCGCCCGGGTGGCGATGATGGAACTCACACCAGGCTGCCGGACATAGGAGTGCGTGGCGGTCGACAACGGCGAGACTCCTGACGCGCGCTTGTGGGCGCGCGCCTGCGCTGGCGACCATTCGGCATTCGGCGAGTTGTTCGTCCGGCACGCGAATCGGATCCACAACTACTGCTTCCGGCGGACCGGGTCCTGGACGCTTGCAGAGGACGCCACCTCCCAGACCTTCATGGAGGCCTGGCGCAAGCGGTCCTCGATCGTCGTCACCGACTCGCTACTGCCATGGCTGTTTGTGGCCGCGAACAATGTCTGCCGCAACACTGAGCGCGCTCGCCGCAGGGCGACGAACCTGCTGGCAAAGACACCACTGACCGAGCATGTCGGAGATCACGCCGACGAGGTCGCAGCCCGGATCGACAGCGAGCGGCAGATGCAGCGCGTGCTGTTAGCACTGCGCACCCTCAAGCGAGCTGACCAGGACGTCGTCGCGATGTGCGACTGGGAGGGCCTCAGCTACGACGAGGCCGCGGCCGCTCTCGGCGTCCCCGTAGGAACTGTTCGATCGCGCCTCTCGCGAGCGCGCGCACGGCTCAAGGTACTGATCACCGACGAGGCCGGCCCGCGTGCCGACAGCCGTGTGGGCACGGACGAGTTACGGGGTGAACAAGCATGAGCGTTCAGTACTTGCCGCCGACGCGAGAGCTACCGCCTGAGCAGATCGTGGCGATGCGCGCCGAGCTGGAAGCATTCGTGGCTCGCGACGAGCCTGCGACGCCGTGGTGGCGAAAGCGACGCAACGTCACCGGCGGATTCGTGGTCGCGTTGATCGTGGCCACCGGCGGCGGCACGGCTGCGGCCTACGCGTACCTGCATCCGCGAGCAGTCACCGACAAGGGGTCCGCGCGGTGCTACAGCGAAGCGGTCTACGTGCCCGGTGCAAAGTTCGCTGGGACGACGATTGCGAGCGGCGTCGGCGGCGGTAGCACCGGCACCATAGAGGACGCCCTCGACACCTGCGCCTCGCTGTGGCAGGTCGGTGGTCTTCGCGCTGGCGCGCCACGCGGCACGACCCCAGTGGCGGGTGCCACCTACGCAGTGCCCGCCCTGGTCGGCTGCACGTTGCCCGGCGGCATGGCCGCCGTATTTCCCGGCCCGCCAGACACCTGCAACGAGCTGGGCCTCGCGCCGGAGTCGCCTCCCGCCGTCCGCGCCGCCACTACAGGACCTGCTGGGTCCTCGCCATAAGCAGGAGATGTCCATCTACGGGGGTGGACATCTTCGGAACGGAGCGGGCCGGTTCGCGGTGAGGAGGCGAGCCGGCCCACTCGCTGTCAGCGATGAGCACCGGAAGCCGCGACAGATACGGGTAGCTACCGTCAAGTCGCGGGGACGCTCCCCACGCGGGGGTACCCCGAGGTGCACCAGCCCACGCCATCGGCGGCGACGGCGAATGCCTCGTAGCCGACGCAGCTCTCGAGCCACCGATGGGCTCGCTCGCCCATCGCGAGCCCGGCGGTGGCGTAGGCGTCGGTCCTGATCAGATCGCTGCCGACCACCGTCACACTGGCGAGCGCGACGGCCGGCTGGCCGGTGAACGGATCGATCACGTGGGCACCGCGTTCAGCGATACCGGACGTCGCCACCGCGCCGTCCGTGAGGTCCACAACGCTCGCGAGAGCGCCGCGCTCCAACGGATGCGCGATGCCGATCTGCCACGGCACACCAGGCGCAGACCCGCCAACCGTCTGGATGTCGCCACCCCCGTTGACGAGGTGATGCGCCGACCCTGCTGAAGACAGGAGCTCACTAGCCCGCTGAATAGCCCAGCCTTTGACGAGTCCGGTCGGATCGAGACGGCCGCCATAGGTCGAACTGAAGTAACCGTCAGTCTCGCGACCGACCTGCGCGCACAACTCGAGGACCTCCTCGACGTCGCCGTCGCAGTCGGCAAGGCGAAGCTCGCCGCGCCCGAGCCGAGATACCTGGCTGTCGTCTCGGTACGTGCTGAAGACGTCGTCGACCCGGTGCAGCCAGGTCACGGCGTCAGCGATACCCGCCTGCATCAGCGCCCGTTGCGATTCATCGGCGAACCGCACGTCGAAACTGACGACTGTGCCCATCACATGTTCGACATGCACGAGCGGTCTCGACATAGCAGGAGTCGACATGTCAGGCCTTCGCCGCGTCGAGTGCCGCCTGCACCGACTGCGCGTAGGCCTCGCTGGTGTAGGTCGCGCCGGAAACCGCATCGATCGAAGCGCTCTGAGCCGAAACGACTTCCTGACTCAACGTCGGAATCGAGTAATTGCTGAGATCCAGCGAGTGTCCGTCATTTTGCGGGACCTGGATTGCATCGGCGGCGGTGATCTTCCCGTTCGTCAACGTCAGCCGAACCTGCACGACGCCGAACACCCTGCGGCCTTCACCCACGGTGACTGCGGTGCCGGTCAGGGTCTTGGTCGTGTTCGATGGTTTGGGTGTCGGCTTGGCTGTGGGCGCCGGTGTCGGCGTGGCGGTCGGACTGCCAGCTGCCGAACTGGCAGGTGCCGAACTGGCGGGTGCCGAGCTGAGCGGGGTCGATGAATCCGGTGCGGTAGATGAAGCACCCGGTGTGGCACCGGAAAGCGCCACTGGACGCGGGGCCCTAGCCGGGGCGGTCTTGAAACCGAGCAGGACGATGAGTCCGGCCACGGTTGCGACAAAGAGGGTGACGAACCGACGCATGACTCACCTCCTTCTGAAACTCAAACGACCCTAGAATTCGAACGACTCGGTGTGGATGTGCCGGCGGCGAACGCCGACACGGTGCAGCGCATTGTGTGCCGCGTCCATCATGCGCGGTGGTCCGCACAGGTAGACGTCGTGAGCGAGCAGATCCGGCACGATGGACGCCAATCGACGTCCGATAAAGGGATCTGCATCTCCACCGGGCGGTCCGACGAGGTAGACGACGCGAGCGCCACGCCATTGTGCGATCGCGTCGAGTTCGCGACGAAAGACGACGTCAAGCTCGCTCGAAGCGCGGTAGATCAACGTGAGATCGCCGGGTCGCGCTCGCAGCGTCTCGAACAAGGCACGCAATGGCGTGACTCCAATGCCACCAGCCAGCAGCAACACTTGGCGCCGCGTGCGCCGGCGCTCGGTGAGCGCGCCGTAGGGTCCCTCGGCGAACACCCGCGTGCCCTTGTGCAAGGTCCGCAATGCGTGCGAGTGGTCGCCGAGCACCTTCACCGTAATGCGCAACAATTTGTCGGACGGCGGCGCGGACAGCGAGTACGGATGTGACTGCCACCAACTTCCGCTGCTCAAGAACCGCCACCGGAAGAACTGCCCTGGTTCGGCGCGCAGGTCATCTAGGTGATGACCTGTGACGTGCACCGAAAAGATCCCTGGTGCTTCAGGGAAAACGCCAGCGACCACCATGCGATGGCGAAGTGCTGCGCGGATCGGCACGACGAACCGATACCAGAACAGCAAGGCGGCGATGCCGATGTACAGCAGGCTCCACAACACTCGCGCGCTCTGACTTGCACTGAAGTCGAGACCAGTCGAGAACTCGTGACTGAACGAGAGCGCCACAGCAAGGTAGGTGTAGAAGTGCAAGTAGTACCACGTCTCGTAGCGCATGTGCGCGCGTGCTACGCGCATCGAAACGCCAGCGACCATGATGAGCAGTCCGAGCGCGACGGTGGCCATCATGACGTCGGGGTATTTCGTCAACAGTGCACCGGTCTGCGGAATCACCGACTGATGCGCTGAGACGGCGTATCCCCAGATGATGAGCAACGTGTGCGCGACCGACAGCGAGATCGCGTAGCGCCCGCCCATTGCATGCCAACGGGCGAGGCGATCCGCGCCGAGACCTCGCTCGAGTGAGGGCACCCGCGCCATAAGCAACAGCAAGACGATGATGACGTAGCCCGCGAGGAGTCCCGTTACTCGGCCGGCATTCGTCAGCCACTCACCGAACGTGTGCAATGTGGCAGGGGTGTCGTGCCACCACAACGACACCACGAGGGCGCCGCCGACACTCAGCGTCAGCAATAGTGCATTCGGCGCCATGCCAGAACGCGGAGCGGACGACGATGCGCTGCGGCGAATGCCACGGTCGGGGAGAACGCTCGTCATTGCACCTCCGCTCCCATTTCGTGTTGTCATTCCCTGATCGTCCTCGCCTACTTACCTATCGTCAGGGTCGAACCTGTGCATCACCTGAAGGTCAGCCGACTATTTGCGAAGGCCGAGCTCACTGCGACCCCTTACAAACTCGCTCTGACTACGGTCAGCGCTGGGGGAACGGTTCACACCTCGATAGCGTTACGCAGCGCGGCGAGCGCGCCGCCGCGGGTGAGTTGGCTCAATGCCGCGGCCAGCAAATCGCGGAGCGCGACGTCGTCGGCAAGGTCGCCAAATATCTCGGCGATACCTAGGAACCGTTCGACGACGGTGGCGGAATCGGTGGTCTGCCCCACCGTCTCGGCAATTCGCGGTGCAAGCGGATCGTCAATAACCAGCGGCCGACCTGCATCATCGCGGCCCGCAGTGATGTACCGCATCCAGGCCGCGATACCCAGCACGCTCGCGATCGGCTCGACACCTGCTGCGCGGGCATCACGCACCGTTGCTACTAGGCGAGGCGGAAGTTTCTGACTACCGTCGACGGCAATCTGGGCGAGGCGGTGTCGCAGACCCGGATTCGCGAAGCGCTGCAGGAGCTGTTGCTCGTAGTCATCGACGTCGACAGTGCCCGGGACCGCCACCGTCGCCGTCGCCTCACCCATCAGCGCACGAACAAACGCAGGGACGCCGTCGACGCCGATGAACTCCGCGATGTAGTCGTACCCCGCCAGGAGCCCGAGATAGGCAAGTGCGGAATGCGAACCATTGAGTAGTCGCAATTTTAGTGACTCGTACGGCGAGACATCGGAGGTGAATACTGCGCCCGCGTCTTCCCAAGCCGGGCGCACTACGGCGAAGTTGTCTTCCAATACCCACTGCGAGAAAGGCTCGGTGACGACCGCGCCCTCGTCGTCCAGCCCGAGATAGCTTGCAACGTCGCTGCGGTCAGCCGCAGTGGTGGCCGGCGTAATGCGGTCGACGACCGTTGAAGGAAAGGTGACGGATTCTTCGATCCACGAACGCAAGGTTGACTGGCCCGCGATCGGCAGCAACGAACAAAAGTCATCGACAAGACCGTGCAACGTCGCGCCGTTATTCGTCAGGTTGTCGCAACACACGACCGCCAGTGGCCCGGCGTTGTTTCGCTGCCGTACCTGCATCGCACGGACGAGTTGCCCGACAACGGTGACCGGCGGTCGGCCGGCGGCGTCGGCCCGAATATCCGAGTCCGTGAGATCGAGCCGACGGGTCACCGGATCGTGTCGATATCCCTTCTCCGTCACCGTCACGGTCACGACATGAGTGGACGGCGCCGCGATGCGCGAGGTCAGCAGGTCTGCCTGAGACGCTGCGAAGACCAGTTCGCGAATCGGGGCGAGGACGCGAAACGCCGTCGACGGTCCGCGTTCGACAACGGTGTAAAGGCCATCCTGCGGTTCGAGCTCGTCGAGAACCGTGCGGCTGCGTTGCGCGACTGCGCAGATTCCCCACTGCGTCGTGCCCGAGGCACTCATCGCGCGTTCGGTGTAGACGGCTTGGTGCGCGCGGTGAAACGCGCCAAGACCGAGGTGAACGATTCCGACGGTGAGATCTCTCGGGTCAACGCGCGGCCGGGCGGCGGCGGGTATTCGCGACGACTGCGCCATGCTCAACCGCGGCCTAGTAGGCACAGCAGGCACCGGACTCACCCGCTGAGCAACATGGCGAGCAGGCTCATCGGCCCTGCTGGACCCACGCGTGCCGCGGGTCCAGCGCCGGCGCCATCTGCCGCCCGTGACCGGCCATCACCCAGAGGTAGTAGAACGAATAGCCAGGCGCCCCGACGACCGGATGGTAGCCGGACTTGATGATGGCAACGTCTCCGTCGCGCACCACGAACACCTCGTCGGCGGGGTCGCCCTTACCGTCGTAACGCACCTGCACGCCGAAGCCACCGGGCGGGTCGAACTTGAAGTAGTACACCTCTTCGAGTTGAACTTCGTGCGGCGGATTGTGCTCGTCGTGCTTGTGCGGCGGATATGACGACCAGTTGCCTGGCGGGTTGACCGTCTCACCGACGATAAGCCGCCCGGCCGCGTGCTCGGGCCCAAGGATCGTGCGCACTTGACGCGCCCAGTTACCGTGACCGACCTCGGCGACCCGGTGGTCGGCCGGGGTGATGATGCGGGCGGTTGCAGCGGGCTCATCAGCCAACGGCGCCGACGCGACCGCAATTGCGGCACCGCCGCCGTCCGCCTCGGTGAGCTTGACCGCCGTGCCGGGCGGCGCGTAGACGGCGTCACCGCCACCGTCGAACACGCTGGCACGACGACCGGCACGACCCAGCGGCGCACCGTCGACCTCGACGTCGAGCACGCCGGACAGAATCACGACCAGCGCCTCGCCATCAGCGACGAAGGTCAGGGACTCGCCAGCATCGAGATCCGCGACCTCGAACTTGATGAGGTCAGTCTCCTTGCCCGGCGTGATGAGGGTGCGCATCCGACGATCCTTCCCTACGGGCGCCAGCCCATGCGGTGCGGCACAGGTCGAGGGTCGACCCGGCCGGCGAGGTCAGTCGGTCACCAAGCGGTAGCCCATGCCCGGCTCGGTGATCAGGTAGCGCGGCCGCGCTGGATCTGGCTCGAGCTTGCGGCGCAGTTGAGCCATGTAGACGCGCAGGTAGTTCGTCTCGGTCCCGTAAGTCGGTCCCCACACATCTTGAAGTAATTGACGCCCGCTCACGAGTCGGCCGCCGTGGCGGGCAAGCACCTCGAGCAGCTGCCACTCCGTGGGCGTCAGCCGGACGTCGCGACCGTCCTTGCGCACCACCCGCTTGGCGCCAAGATCGATAGTGAACTCGGGCGTGACCACGACCGGCTCGTCGACTCCGGGCGCAGCGCGGCGGGTCGCCGCTCGCAATCGGGCCAGCAGTTCATTCATCCCGAACGGCTTGGTGACGTAGTCGTCGGCGCCGGCATCGAGAGCCTGCACCTTCTGCAGTTCTTGTTCGTTCGCCGACAGCACGATGATCGGAACCGTCGACCAGCCACGGATGCCGCGGATCACGTCGGTGCCGGCCATGTCGGGCAGCCCGAGGTCGAGGATCACCACGTCTGGCCGCTCGCGTGCCATGGCAGCGAGACCGGACGCGCCGTCGGACGCGGTCGTGACCTTGTAATCGCGGGCCGACAAGTTGATGCGCAGCGCGCGCAAGATCGCCGCTTCGTCGTCGATGACGAGCACGCTGGTCATCGCTCAAGCCCGGCGTCCGCGGCTGCCTGGCGCCCTACATCCGCGCCCGCTGGGCTGGTTGGCAACTCGATGCACATTGTCAGCCCACCGCCTGGAGTCGCAGCCGCACTGAGCTTGCCCCCCATGGCCTCGACAAACCCCTTGGTCACCGCAAGTCCGAGCCCGACGCCGTTGCCGTTGCGCCGGTCGCCGAGCTGCTCGAACGGCTGGACCATGCGCTCCCATTGCTCAGGCGGTACACCAGGACCGTGGTCAACAACCTCGATCTGGACGACGCCATGATCGGTTCCGTCCTGCACGGCGCGCGCGATGAGCGTCGGTGGCCGCCCGGGCGGCGAATAGCGCAGGGCATTGGTGACGAGGTTGGCGAGCGCCCTCTCGAGCAGCCCGGGATCGGCTCTGACCAGTGGCAGGTGTTCAGACATCTCCACCTGCAGCAGCGCACCGCCGTCGACGCCGTGGACGACGAGTGGCGCGACCTCCTCCAAGGATGTCGGCCGGACGAACAGGTGGACAGCGCCGGTCTGCAGTCGACTCATGTCGAGCAGGTTGCTGATCAAGTCATTGAGCCGGTCGGCGCCTTCTTCGATCGTGGCCAGCAGCTCCGTCTGGTCCTCCGGCGACCAGGTCACGTCGGTCTGGCGCAGCGTGCTGACGCTCGCCTTGACGGACGCTAGCGGTGTACGCAGGTCGTGCCCGACTGCTGCGAGCAATGCGGTCCGGATCCGGTTCCCCTCCACCAACCCGTGCGCGCGGGCGGCCTCTGCCGCTAGCCCGGCGGCAACCGCCGCGCGGCGAGCGGCCAGGTGAACCACGCTGCTCACCGTGACTGCCACAGCCACAAAGAGCACTAACGCAAGGAGGTTCTGTGGGGAGTCGATCGTCCAGGTGTGCAGGGGCGGCGTGAAGTACCAGTTGAGGAGAAGGCTGCTCGCGATCGCCGCTATCACCGCCGGCACCAGACCGCCCACCAGCGTGATGCCGATGACGGCAGCCAGATAGAGCAGCAGGTCGTCGGCAAACGCAAGATGAGATCGCACGGCCGCCAGACAAATAGTAAGGACGGGCAGACCGACTGCCTCGAGTACGAATGCGCCGAAGACTCGGCGGCCGCCGATGCCTGAGGCGGCGGCGCGCGTAAGTCTCGACGTCACGAGACGAGTGTGGCCCTCCCCCGACCAGATCACCCCGCAGGGCGGCCACGCCACGATCTTGACGGTTCCTTGACGGTCGGCCTGGTGATCTTGACGCCACGCTGACGCCAGGAAAGCTGCAAGCCCACTAGCGTCGAGACAGTGACCACCTCCGTCGGCAGCGTGAAGCGACTCTTCGTCGGACGGCCACTTCGAAGCCAGCAACTGCACGAAACGCTGCTGCCGAAATGGCTGGCGCTGCCCATCTTTGCGTCGGACCCGATCTCCTCGGTGGCGTACGCGACCGAGGAGATCGTCCTCGTCCTGGCGGTCGGCGGCGGAGCGGCGGCGCTGACCTACGCCAAGGACGTCGCCGCGGCAGTCGCTCTGCTGCTGGTGATCGTGACCTTGTCCTACCGACAGATCTGCAAGGCGTATCCGAACGGTGGCGGCGCGTTCGCGGTGAGCCTCGACAACTTCGGCGAAAACGCGGCCCTGACCGCCGGCAGCGCCCTGCTAGTCGACTACGTGATGACCGTCGCCGTCTCCGTGGTCTCCGGCGTCGTCGCCATCACCAGTGCGTTCCCGTCGCTGCATCGTCATGCGGTCGCGTTGTCGGTCGGCTTCGTGGTCTTGCTCATGGTTGCCAACCTGCGCGGCGTGAAAGAGTCCGGCCGCGCATTCGCGGTGCCGACGTACTCTTTCATCGGTTTGACATTCGTCATGTTCGCGGTCGCTGCTGCGAAGGCGGCAAACGGAGGCCTGCCTCGCGCGTCAACCGCCTCGGAAACCTTCGCCCATAGTCATCTCGCCGGGCTCGCTCTGATCTTGCTGACGCTGAAGGCGTTCGCGTCTGGCTGCACAGCTCTCACCGGTGTCGAAGCTATCAGCAACGGGGTGCCTTCGTTCCGTAAACCGAAGGCGCGCAATGCCGCGAAGACGCTAACGGCGATGGGCACGCTCGCGGTCAGCATGTTCATCGGTATCACGGTTCTTGCCTTGCACGTGAAGGCGCATGCGCAGCCAAGCGGCAACCCATCCGTGATTTCGCAGATCGCCGCGGTGGTGTTCGGAAAGACGAACGCGCTGTTCTACCTGTACCAGGCAGCGACTGCTGGCATTCTGATTCTCGCGGCGAACACCGCGTTCAATGGATTCCCGGTACTGTCATCCATTCTCGCCCAACACAGCTACCTGCCGCGCCAGCTGCAAAAACGCGGGGACAAGCTCGTCTTCAGCAACGGGATTCTGCTGCTCGGCGGCTTCGCGATCGCGCTGATCGTTGGCTTCGATGCCAACATCGACAAGCTGATCCAGCTGTACATCATCGGCGTCTTCACCAGCTTCACCCTCAGCCAGTCGGGCATGGTCAAGCACTGGAACCACAGGCTTGCGGATGCACCGCGGGGCGAGCGCCGAAGCATCCGGACGTCTCGAGTAATCAACTTCGCTGGGGCAGCTGCCACCGCCCTTGTGCTGGCGATAGTGCTTTACGCAAAGGTGCCGGACGGCGCGTGGATCGCGATCGTCGCCATGATTTTGCTGTTCGCCGTCATGAAGGGCATCAGGCGCCATTACAGCTCGGTAAGTGAAGAACTCGACATCGAGGCGGCCGAGAACCCGACCATGCCGTCTCGCAATCATGCGGTCGTCCTGGTCTCTCGCCTTCACCTGCCCGCATTGCGGGCGCTCGCGTACGCCAAGGCGACTCGCCCGAGCACGATCGAGGCGGTCACCATCAACGCCGACGAAGCCGAGGCACAAACGTTGCAGGAGCAATGGCAGGCGCGCGGCATCGACGTCCCTCTCGTCTTGCTCGATTCGCCTTATCGCGAGGTGACACGTCCGTTACTTGAATACATCCGCGGACGCCGGGGGCAAAGCCCGCGCGATGTCGTGACCGTCTTCATCCCCGAATACGTCGTCGGCCATTGGTGGGAGCAACTACTGCATAACCAGAGCGCGCTGCGGCTGAAGGCGCGGCTGCTCTTCGAACCGGGCGTCATGGTCACCAGCGTGCCCTGGCAGCTGCACTCGACAGATCGGTTGCGGGCGGAGTCGACGACCGGGGCGGAGTAGCCGGTCAACCGCCGAGTTAAGCTCGAAATGTCAGGCGGAGCGCGAGGAGGCAGCGGATGGAGTACACGACACTGGGCCGGACCGGCTTGCAGGTATCCCGTATCTCGTTGGGGTGCATGAGTTACGGCGAACCGAGTCGCGGCAACCAGCCATGGTCGCTCCCCGAAGACGAGAGTGTGCCGTTCTTCCGGCAGGCCGTCGAGGCCGGTATCAACTTCTTCGACACGGCGAACGTGTATTCGCTCGGCAGCAGTGAGGAGATCACCGGCCGCGCGCTAGCCATGTTCGCTCCGCGCGAGGACCTCGTTATCGCCACCAAAGTGCATGGGGTGATGCGTCCGGGACCGAACGGCGGAGGTCTTTCGCGCAGGTCGATCCTGACGGAGATCGACCACAGCCTGCGCAGGCTCGGCACTGACTACGTCGACCTGTACCAGATCCACCGCTGGGACTACGAAACGCCGATCGAGGAGACGCTCGAGGCGCTGCACGACGTCGTCCGGGCCGGGAAGGCGCGCTACATCGGTGCGTCGTCGATGTACGCCTGGCAGTTCAGCAAGGCGCTCTACCTCGCCGAGCTGCACGGCTGGACCAGATTCGTAAGCATGCAAAACCACTACAACTTGCTGTACCGCGAAGAGGAGCGCGAGATGATCCCGCTCTGCCTCGATCAGGGCATTGGGATCATCCCTTGGAGCCCGCTGGCTCGCGGCAAGCTCGCCCGGCAATGGGACGACTCGACGAACCGCTCAGAGAAGGACGAGTTCGGGCGCACGCTCTATACCGACGATGACCGCACCATCGTCGACGCGGTCGGGCAGGTGGCCGACCAGCGCGGCATCCCGCGGGCACAAGTAGCAATCGCGTGGGCGCTGGCCAAGCCCGGCGTCACGGCACCGATCGTCGGCGCGACGAAGCCGCATCACCTCGACGACGCGATCGCCGCCGTCGACGTCCAGCTCACGCCGGACGAGATCGGGCTGCTAGAGAAGCCCTACCAGCCGCACAACGTCTCCGGATTTCGCTGATCCACCAGAAAGTCGTCGCGACGACTGCACGTTCTGGCCGCCCATGGCGTCTGTACTGACGTGACCTTCGAGCAGTTCATAGCAACGCGGCTGCCCGGGCTTTTGCGTCATGCCGTTGTCCTGACCGGCGATCGCGAACTCGCCCAAGACGTCGTCCAGGAAGTGCTGGCCAGGGCGCAGGTCAAATGGCGGCAGATCGCGAAAGCCGACTCGCCGGACGCGTACGTGCGCCGCATGGTCGTGAACGAATACCTGTCATGGCGGCGTAGCTGGGCGGTTCGCAACGTGCGCGCCGTCGGGGAGCGCCTCGACGCCATCGGCGACGCACGTGCGATGGCGCGCGACCACGCACAGACGGTGGTCGACGCCGACGCACTCTGGGCTCGACTGGCTACCTTGCCGCGCAAGCAGCGGGCGGTGCTCGTCCTGCGTTACTACGAACAACTCGACGACGTCTCGATCGCGGACCTGCTCGACTGCGCGCCCGCGACGGTGCGAAGCAATGCATCAAAGGCATTGAAGAACCTGCGGCTCACCTCGGAGCAGCAGACCAGGGTGCATGAGAAGGAGCTGACATGAATCAGGACGCCGACCAGCTGCGCGAGGCATTCGTCGCGCACGAATACCTCGCTCCTGACGCCGCGGACGTCATCGCGGTCGTGCACGAGAAGGCCCGCCGGTACCGCCGGCGCAGGCGCGCCGCACAGAGCGCTGGCGGCGCAGTACTCGGGGCTGGACTGGTTGCCGGCACCGTCGCTGCACCGGGATGGCTGAACGCAACAAGCGCGCGCCACAGCGGGTCGAGCCTTTCGTTGGCTGCGCCCGCACCGCAGCCGACCCCCGCGCCCTCGATGAGCCCGTCACCGTTGGCGAGTCCAGCGGCGGTGGCCAGCCCGTCGCCGCTCACGTCGGCACAGCAAGACCAGGCGATCAGTGCGTACTTCGCCGCCGGCTACGACTACAACGACGCGCTCGCACTTGCGCAGCTGTGGCACATGTCCGGTGACCCGTCGACGATCAAGGCTGAAGCCGGTCGCCGCCTACTCGCCGGCCAGACGCTGCCGTTCAAGCCGAGCGCGGCAGGCGTTGCCACTGCCGCCGAAGATGCCGATCTGACCGCCTTCTTCGGAGCGGGCTACACCTACGAGGACGCCGTGGGCCTGGCCCAGTTGTGGAAGATTTCCGACCCCTACCAAGCAAAGATCGACGCGGGCAAGAAGCTCATTGCCGGCGAGACGCTGCCGATCGCACCTGGTTCGCAACCGACAACGCCCACGGTGGCGACGAGCTCGATCGATGGCGTAAGCACCGCCGATCTGAACGCTTACTTCGCAGCGGGCTACACGTATGAGGACGCGCTCGGGCTCGCCCAGCTGTGGAAAATTTCCGACCCGTACCAGGCGAAGATCGACGCCGGCGGCAAGCTGCTGGCTGGACAGACGCTCCCGTTCGCCGCTGGCTCGCAGCCGACGCCGGCCGCCGAGATCAGTGCCAATGCGGCCGCAAGTGCCACCGATGCTGCCGTGAACAAGTTCTTCGCGGCTGGCTACACCTACAACGACGCAGTGACCCTTGGCAACCTCTGGAAGATCGCAGACACCTACCAGGTGAAGATCGACGCCGGTCAGAAGCTGCTCGCAGGGCAGACGCTGCCGATCAAGCCCTGAACTCCTGGGTGACTGAGGTGTTGGGTGACTGAGGTGTTGCGCTGGCGCACGGGTTTCGAGATCGAACTGCTGGCACCCGTCGGCTCGAGTCGACGGGTGCTGGCGGGCGAGTTGGCCACGCGTCGCGGTGGACGGGTGCGACCGGTATGGCACCACGACAGCGAGCCGTCATTGGTACCGGGTCTCGGCCGGTTTCTGCATCTCAGCCAGGGCTTCGACGTTCTCGATGCCGCCGACGCGTGGGTCTGCACGCTGGTCGACGATGTCACGCTGGTCGCCGATCTCGACCCGCGGACCCGCCCGGCGCCGGGCTGGTACCGCGTTCTCACCGATGACTCGCGGCTGCTGCGGTTACTCGCCATGCGCATCGATCCTGGCGCGGCGATCGAAGAGTCGCTCGATGACGTCGCAGCACTGTGGGGTGTGCCTGTCGAGGAGCACGGCGAGGTCCTCCAGGTCAACGACTCGGGCGGTGCGACCATCGCCTTGGCCGCACCGCAAGGTGGTGGGCGCGAGCGCGGCTGCGAGGTGATCACGCCTCCGTTGAGCGCCGACCACGAGGCGACGATCGACGATCTGCTGCGGGTGGCACGCGACCTTGGCTTCGTCGTGCCAGTCGAGGCGGCGGTGCATGTACATCACGATGGCGCGCCGTTCCGGTCCGCGCCTGCCCTCGCAAACGTCGTCCGACTATTCGGATTGTGGCGACCGGCTTTGCACAGTCTGCTCGGCACCAACCCGGCGTGCCTGCGTTTGGCACCTCTACCGGCGTCGCTCGTTCAGGCTGCCGCCGGGAACCCGTCTTACGAGCAACTCCGTGACGCGGCAACCGCTGGCGGCCTGACCAAGTTCTTCGATGTGAACCTCACCGCGCTGTTCGCGCAGAACCCGACACGCGACACGCTCGAGGTGCGGATTCTGCCGGGCTCGATCGACACCCTCGATGTCGTGCGAGGGGCTGCACTCGTCGAGGCGCTCCTTGAGCGCTGCCTCGACGAAACGCCGATCCCCGCGCCGCCGACCGATCCCGTGGCGGCCCTGCGGGAACTGCAGACCATGGCGACCGATCTCCTCCCCGCCGAGTGAAGAAATTCCGGCCCGAGTTCACCTCAGATGCAATGCCCGACATGCTCGGCGTTGTCCACCGCTGGCCCGCGGGACGAAGCCGGCATTTACCTGCCCCAGTCCCAGCACCTCCGACCGACCACCGCGGCAGCGGTGCAATGCGCGCGGAATTCTCGTGGAGCCCGACGTAATTCCTTCAGTCGGCAGGAGAGACCTAGGCGCTCACCGGTTGAAGTAGTGGCCTTCTTCGAGGTCGGCGATGAGCCCTTGGTGCGTCGGCTGCCATCCCAACAGGTCACGGGTGAGTGCACTGGAGGCCGGGCTGTCGAGCGCAAGCAGGTGCGCTAGGACCCCGAACTGCTCGTCCGCGTCCTCGGTAGAGATTGAAGCCACGCGGACGTCGAGGTGCCGGCCGATCACTTCGGCGATCTGGCGGATTGAGACACCCTCGTCCGCGATCGCGTGCAGGGTCGATCCGGCTGGGGCGTTCTCCAACGCCAGTCGGAAAAGGTGCGCCACGTCGAGACGGTGGGTCGCCGGCCAGCGATTGGTGCCGTCGCCGATGTAGGCGGAGACGCCGGTCTTGCGGGCGGTCCCGATGATGCGGGCCATGAACCCGTTGTCCCCGGCGCCGTGAACGGTTGGGGGGAGGCGGACGACGGATGCCCGAACAGCCTTCGCGGTCAGGGACAAGGTGAACTCGGCGTTCGCCCGGCGCGCGCTCGGACCAGTTGCATCCGCGGGTATCGGCTGGTGCCCATCCGCCTCGGTCGCGAGTTCGCCCTGGGTGAGCCCGAGCGTTCCGGACGCAATCAGGAACGGCCGATCAGTGCCCGCGAGCACCTCTCCGAATGTTTCGATGGCGCGACGATCCGCCTCGGCGGCGCCCTGGAAGTCACCGGTGTAGACCAGGTCGTGCTTGAAGGCGAGGTGGATCACGGCATCGGACTTCTCAGCCACGTCGCGCAAGGTGTCCAGATCGTCGAGAGTGCCGGATTGCACCTCTACGCCGGCGGCGGTCAGGGCGGCCGCCGATACGTCCGAGCGAGCAAGCCCGACGACGTGATGACCCGCATTGATGAGCTCAGGGACGACAGCGCAGCCGATCCAGCCGGACGCGCCGGTGACGAATACACGCATGGGAACAACCTCCAGTAGGGCGAACATCAGACACAGGCGATCTCGATGGCCCATGTCAGTTACTGTCATCACCGTAACACGTGATGTCAGTTGCTGTCATCAACTACCATCACAGGATGAGCCGCTGGCAGCCCGACGCGCAGGGCCGGCTCGCGCAAGCGGCGCTTGAGCTCTACGTGGAACGTGGGTACGAGCAGACCACGGTCGCCGAGATCGCCAGTCGAGCTGGGCTCACCGAGCGGACGTTCTTCCGCTACTTCGCCGACAAGCGCGAGGTGCTGTTCGGGGGCTCGAGCGCACTGCAAGAACTCCTGGTGAGCACCGTCACTGATGCGCCGACGTCCATGCCGCCGATCGACGCAGTCGCCGTTGGCCTGGAGGCGATGGCCAACCTCCTCCAGGAACGCCGCGACCACTCGCTGCGGCGCCAGGCCGCGATCGTGGCGAACGTAGAACTCAAAGAGCGCGAGCTGATCAAACTGGCGTCGCTCGCGACGGCACTTGCCACCGCGCTGCGCACTCGCGGGGTGACCGACTTGGCCGCGAATCTGACGGCCGAAGCCGCGATCGCGGTCTTCAAGATTGCATTCAAGCGGTGGATCGACCCAACCAATCAGCGAGACCTCGCGGCCCTGATCCGCGAGTCACTAGCCGAGCTCAAAACCGTGACCGCCGAAGGCACGTAACGGCTCGGACGGTTACCCGACGCGTGGAACGCAACGACGCCCGCCAAGCCCAGCGAAGCCTGCGGTATCAGGTGCTGGTGAGAATCACGAGCTGTTGGGTCGCTCGGGTCATCGCGACGTAGCGGTCGACCGCCCCTTCGATCCCGTCGCCGAAGTCTTGCGGGTCCACGAGCACGACCAGGTCGAACTCGAGCCCTTTCGACAACTCCGGCGTCAGCGAACGGACGCGCGATCCAGCCCGGATCGCATCGTCACGCGGGTCCCCGGTGCTGATGATGCAGCCGATCCCGTCGGCGTTCTCGGCGAGCCAGGTCTCGAGGATCAAGCCGAGATCCAAAACGGAACCATGGACGACGGGTGCGTCCGTCCTGCGGATGGACGTCGGCACGTTGGCGTCCGGGAGGACGGCCCGGATGACCGGCTCGGCCTGCGCCATCACCGCTTCCGGCGTCCGGTAGTTGATGCTCAAACGGGCCAGGTTGGGCTGGCCGAGCCCGACCCGCTCTAGTCGTTCCTGCCACGACTCAGTGAATCCGCGCCTGGCCTGCGCACGATCGCCGACGACGGTGAAACTCCGCGACGGACAGCGGACCAGCAGCATCTGCCACTCGGCGTCCGTCAGTTCTTGGGCCTCGTCAACCACGACGTGCGCGAATGGGCCGACGAGCCGGTCAGGACTCGCGGTCGCAAGACCCGCCTCGTCGACCAGTGCGTCGTGGAAATCCTCACCCCGAAGCATCGTGACGAGTCCGGTGCCGTATTCGTCGTCGGCAACCGCAGTCAGGTCGTCGACCACTTGCGCCATTTGCTCCCGCCGCGCTGCGACGCTCGCTTCGTGCCGGCGCTGCCGCCGCGAGGTCTCCGGGTCGCCGAGCCGGTGCCGCGCTGCATCAAGCAGCGGCAGGTCCGAGACCGTCCACGCTTGAGCATCGTGGCGCTGCAAAGACTGGACTTCGTCGGGGCGCAGCCACGGAGCGCATTTGCGCAGGTAGGCGGGCACCGACCATAGGTCCGCCACGAGGTCGGTCGCGTCGACCAACGGCCAGGCTCGATTGAACGTCGTACGCAGCTCGTCGTCCTGCAGGAGCGACTTTCGGAGCTGGTCGACCGGTACGTCGTCGTCGTGCTTGTCCATCACGATCCTGAGCAGCTCCTCCCAGACCTGCTCGTGCGCTTCGTTGTGCGGCGTCCCGGGGTCTGGTGCTTCAAACGCCTCGGCCCACTCATCGGCGCTAAGCCATAGGTCGGCCCAGTCGCTCGACACGGTCAGCCCTCTCGTGGGCGGCTCCTCGTAGAACCTGACAGCGGTTTCGATCCCGCGCACCAAATCGGCGGACGACTTCAGGTTGGCCACCTTCAGATCACTCTCGATCCGCGCGGTCGCTCCCTCGGCGACGAGCTCCCGCAGGGTGCAGGTCTGAACGCCCTCCTCGCCCAGGCTGGGCAGGACGTCGGCGACGTAGGCGAGGTAGGGCTGGTGTGGACCGATGAACAGCACGCCGCCGCGATGCTGACCGATGTGCGGATCGGAGTACAGGAGGTAGGCAGCTCGGTGCAGCGCTACCACGGTCTTCCCGGTCCCAGGACCGCCGTCGACGACCAGCGCGCCGCGCGATCCCGCGCGGATGACGGCATCCTGGTCGGCCGCGACGGTGGCGAGCACGTCGCGCATCTGCGGCGACCGGCTGCTGCCGAGACTGGCGATGAAAGCGGACTGATCGTCGAGCGCTGCAGCGTGCCCTTCAAGTCCATCCGCGGTGAACACTTCGTCCCAGTAGTCGCTGATCCGACCCCGGGACCACCGGTATCTG
>DASRZB010000216.1:0-2243 GCA_035653855.1 Acidothermaceae bacterium
GCTTAGGGCTACGGCAGGCGTCAGGGCCGGGCCCTCCCTGATTGTTGCGCCCTGGGGGCGCCTTGGGGTTCGGGCAACCGGCCCCCCCACCCGGGCGGGGCCACAAGCCCAAGGAGGCATGTGATGCTCACTGAGACTCAGCGCGTGATGGTCGCTGTCGAGAACGACGCGGCACGAACGTTCGTCGCCGACAACTTGCAGGCGGACGGCTATGAGCCGTTGGCGGTGAACTGTCTTGGCCACGCGAGCAGCCGTCTCTCGGATCGGCTCGACGCGCTGATTATCGACCTGGGGGTCGACACGATCAAGCTGGTCGACGCCGTTCGCGCGGACGGTTCCGGGTCAGTCGACCCGCAGCTGCCGATCCTCGCGCTGACCGCAGGTCACGATCGCTTCCACGCGATCCGGCTCCTCGATCGTGGTGCGGACGATGTGATCTGCGAGCCGTGGCTGTATGTCGAGATCCGGGCACGGCTCGCGGCGGTGCTGCGTCGCGCGAGCGCTGATCGCCGACGGGCGGTGTTGAAGGCCGGGACGCTACGAGTCGACGTTCGCTCGCGCCGCGTGTGGGTAGGCGATATCGAGATCGAGATGCCGGCGCGCGAGTTTGAGCTGCTCCGGGTGCTGGTCGCCGACCCGGACCGGGTGTTCACCCGCAGCGAGCTGCTGCAAAGCGTTTGGGGGCTGGGTGACTGGGCTCGAACCCGGACGTTGGATACGCACGCGACCCGGCTTCGCCACCGGCTGAACATCGCGGGCGAGAGCTTCGTCAGGAACGTGTGGGGTGTCGGCTACCGGCTTGTTGACACCGGCCTGACGGCGGTGTGAGCGCGGGTTGCTGCGGCCGCCGTGTGCGGGCCGTTTCCCTCCCATTTTGGCGCCCTGGCGGGCGCATGGGTCGGGGTAACGGTCCCGCACACGGCGGGGCCATAACCCCAAGGGAGGGCCTAATGGCCACAACGTTCCCAACCACACCCGCAGGCACGACGGCGGTCGCGCTGGAGAAGATCCATGTGTCCGCCAACGTCCGTGAGCTCGACCCTGATCACGTCGACGCGCTCGCCGGGTCGATCGCCTTGCAGGGCCAGCTCGTGCCGGTGCTGATCGGGCCGGCGGAAGGAGAGGTCGCCGACCAGGGCTTCGAGTTCGAGCTGGTCGCCGGCTTTCATCGCTATGCCGCGGTCGCGAAGCTCCAACACGGAGCAATCGACGCGGTCCTACGTGAGCGTGACGAGGACGGTGACGGTGCCGAGGTCGCGGCCGCGTGCGCGACCGAGAACATCGCGTCATGCCGACGTCGGCATGATGCGATTAATGCCGACCACGTCGTCATGCCAATCCCCACAGCCGAGGCCTGGTTCGCGGGCCGCACTGAGGGTCTGATGTCGGCATGATTCCTGCGCGGACGCAGTCAGCGAATGACCGAGAGGCGCTCGAACGGATCGCGTAGTCTTGGGGCCATGGCCGGCGGCGACGATGCGGATATCGACCCAAAGCTGGTCAAGAGCTTCGGGCTCTTCCGCGAGCTAGAACGTGATCCTGACGGGCCGCTTGAGGATGCAGAGCGGCGAACGATCGAGATGATGGCGGGCCGCTTCGGCAAGTATGACTTTGCCCGGACGGCGAAAGTCGTTCTCGCGGGTGACCTCACTTTCCTGGTGGTCCCTGGCGTGGATGGTGTGCTCATGCTTCCTCCCGTCCGACCCGGGCAGCCGTTTTCAGCAGCAGGCGCTAGAACTGAGACCCTTCTGAGGGGGAAACCGGTCGGTTCGTCTGGGTCGCTCGTATTTGGGCTCGCAGTCGACGGTGTTCAACTTCACTCGGTCGAACTAGCAGACAGATCCACGGCCGAGGTTCCGGTCCGGCGCAACGTCTTCGCCACCAACGACCCGACCAGAGAAACGCCGTAGCGGTCCCCCACAGGCTCGACGCGGTGGTTGAACGTCGCGACTGGCAGCCGGACTGTCACAGGCCTTGGAGGAACGCGAGTAGCGAGTCCGGTGCGCGGTAGCGGCCTGGATGGCCGCCGGGCGGGGTCACCCGGTCGAGCGTGCGTTGCTTGTGACCGAGGTCGCTGTGGAGGTAGACGTGGGTTGTGCGCTCCTGCTCGTGGCCGAGCCAGAGCGCGATGGTCGCGGTGTCGATCCCGGCGCCGAGCAGGGTCATCGCGGCGGTGTGTCGCAGCACGTGCATCGTGACGCGTTTGGATTGGAGTGACGGGCACCTGCTCGCCGCGGTCGTGA
>DASRZB010000217.1:0-2575 GCA_035653855.1 Acidothermaceae bacterium
CCGAGGTGCGCACATGCTCGACGGCATCGCGCTGGATCACCGAGTCAAGGCCGAGTTTCGACAGCGACTGGCTGATGTTGGCCACCAGGATCGCCAGCGCGGCGGTACCGAGGTTGAACCAGATCGCGGTGACGACACCAATCAGCGCCGCGGAAAAGAGGCTGATGATCGCGAGGATCTCGGGTTGTCGCGGCTTCAGCCACCCGCCGAGCGTCGTTCCGAGCACGCTGCCGAGCGCAGCACAGGCCACGATGACGCCGAGGTCAACATTCGGGTGGAACACACCAAGCGGATGCTTCCTGATCAGGAACGCGAGGAACAGGGTCAGGAAGCCGGTGAACGCGCGAAGGCCGGCGCCCGCGCGCAGCATGGTGGTCATCCGTGGGCCGATGCCGCGCAGCGGCGGCAGGATGCGGCGGTAGGTCGACCGAGGCACGGCCGCCTCGCGGCGCGAGCCGCCGTCAACGGATTCGACAGCCGGCCGAGTCCGCGGTCGGCGGCGTAACCGAACCTCGCCCTCGCTGGAGTCGACCCGTTCCGGCAGCCTGATGGCGAAGACCGTGCCGCCCAAGTACACGACCGCGCAGAGCCGCAATGCCCATGACGGCGAGCCGGTCGCCCAGGTCAGGCCCTGGCCGATGGGTGCAGCAACCGTCGCGGCCAGCACGCCCCACAGCGTGAGCCGGGCATTGCCGCGGACCAGCGTGACGTTCGGTGGCAGCACGCGTGGTACGACCGCGCTTCGGGACACCCCATACGCCTTTGAGCAGACCAGCGCGCCGAACGCCGCTGGGTAGAGGGCGAACGCGCCCTTCGAGCCGACCGCGCCAGCCATCACCCACGCCAGGAATGCACGCAGGATCAGGGTCGTGGCCAGCGCGTAGCGGCGGCCGTTGCGGAACCGGTCGAGCAAGGGGCCGATGACCGGGGCGATCAGCGAGAACGGCGCCATCGTGATGAGGAGGTAGAGCGCTACCCGGCTGCGTGCTTGGTCGACCGCAACAGAGAAGAACAAGGTGTTCGCCAGCGCGACCGTGAGGAGGGCGTCTCCGGCGCTTTGAATGGCATGCAGGTCGATCAGGCTCGCCAGCCCGCTCGCGTCGGCGCCCTCAGCGCGGGTCGAACGGGTGAACCAACGACCGGCAGAGCCCCCCGCAACAGCGAGCACGTGCACGGCCTTGCGGGCGACGCTGTCGTGATCGCCGTCCTCGGGAGGCCGGGTCGTGCGGAGGTCAGACACGGGCATCAGTCAACTACTCACAGGCCGCGCGCGCGATGCATGCGAGAATCATGGACTGTGACCGACACTTCGCTCGACATCGCCGTGCAATCTGGTGGTAATGGCGACCCGGTCACGCCCGACGCGGTCGTGCCCGACGCGGTCTGCGCGGCAGCCGTCGATCTCGCCCGCCAAGCCGCCAAGGCGGTCGCCGGGCACTCTCCTGTGGGCGAGCACGAGGGTGTCGAGGCCGACGACGAGCGCATCGTCACGCACTTCTTTGCCAGTACGGATCGGGCGTACACGAACTGGCGATGGGCGGTTACCGTCGTCCGCGCACCTCGTTCGAAGCACGTCACCGTCGATGAGGTCGTGCTGTTGCCCGGGCCGGGCGCGTTGCTCGCGCCGCCTTGGGTACCGTGGAGCGAGCGCCTCCAGGCCGGTGACCTCGGGATCGGCGATGTGCTGCCGACCTCCGCCGACGATCCGCGGCTGGTGCCCGGGTATGCCGGCGTCGGCCCCCACGACGAGACCGATGACGTCGACACCTTCGATGCCCTCGTCAGCGACATGTGGCTCGGTCGCCCCCGGGTGCTCTCGGAATACGGCAAAGTCGAGGCCGCCGACCGTTGGTACGACGGCGATCACGGGCCGCACGCGCCGATCGCTCGCGCCGCCGACATGCACTGCGCGTCGTGCGGATTCTTGACGCTGATGCGAGGAACGCTTAGCCGCGTTTTCGGCATCTGCGCCAACGAGTACGCACCCGATGACGGCCGGGTGGTGTCGTTCGACCACGGTTGTGGCGCCCACTCCGAGGCGTTGGTCGCGCAGACCGAGCCGTTGCGCACCCCCGACGATGCAGCACCCGAGGACGAGGTGCTGGCGATCGATGCGTTCACGGTCGACCCAATCGTCGATGCTCCGGTGATCGACCTTCCCGCCGACGACGAGTTGCCGGACGACGGGGTGCTCGAGTACGTGCGCGACGAGACGCCGGACGACGCGACGCTCCAACACGACAACAGGCAGCAAGGCGAGTTGCTGCACGACGAGACAGCCACCGACGAGCTGCCGGACGACGACGGCGCGGGCGCGCACTGAACGATCCGTTCGGCACGGCGACCCTGCGAGCTGGCGTGCTGGCCGCGTGGGCCGCCTCGCCGGCCCGCTTCCGCGAGGACGCCAACGCCGAGGAGGACCTGGTACTTGGCGGGTACCGCGATCGGGTCCTGATCGAACTCGCCCAAAACGCTGCCGATGCCGCAAGCAGAGCAGGTGCGCCCGGCCGCTTGCGCTTCGAGCTCACTAGCGCGGACGCCGTGTTGCGTGCCTCGAACACCGGCGCACCACTCG
>DASRZB010000218.1:0-4335 GCA_035653855.1 Acidothermaceae bacterium
AGTGCGTTCGACGAGCAATCGGGATTTGTCGTCGACCTCGCCGACCAAGAACGTCGCGTTGGTATCGCCGTGGACGCCGCCGATAAATGCAGTGATGTCGATGTTGAGGATGTCGCCCTCGACGGCCTGCGTTGAATCGGGGATGCCGTGACAGATGACCTCGTTCAGCGACGTGCAGAGCGACTTCGGGAAGCCGCGGTAGCCCAGCGTCGACGGGTACGCGCCGTGGTCGCACAAGAACTCGTGACCGATGCGATCGAGCTCGTCGGTGGTCACGCCAGGGACGATGTGGCGGCCGACTTCGGCGAGGGCCTGTGCGGCGAGGCGGCCCGCGATTCGCATAGCGGCGATCGTGTCGGCGTCCTTGACCTCGACTTCACTGCGTTGCTGCCAGCGTGACTCGTCGACGTAGCAGGGCCGTTCGATCGCCTGCGGGACGTCGCGGCGTGCCGTCTGAACGCCCGGACTCAACACGCGGCCTCGATCACTGCGTGTAGCGGTTGCATGCCCATCAGTGTACGTGCCGCGGTGTTGCCAGATTGCGTCCCGACAGTGTTGCCAGATTGCATCGCCAATTGGCGAAGCGGCGGCTCCCGTTGCCTGGGAGCTCGCCGCCTCGTCGTGACGTCGTGCCGTCTGCCAATCGTGGAGCGGTGGTGCTAGCTCACTGCAGGACTAGCTCGCAGTAACGCGCTTGCGAGGAGCTGCCTTGCGAACCGTCGTCTTCCGGACTGCTGTCTTGCGCGGAGCGGCCTTCCGGACGGTCGTCCGCTTGACCGCAGCCTTGCGGGGAGCGGCCTTGCGAGCGGTGGTCTTGCGCGCGGTGGTCTTCTTGGCCGCAGTCTTACGAGCCGCGGTCTTGCGGACTGTGGTCTTCCTGGCGGCCGTCTTGCGCGCTGCGGTGGTCTTCTTAGCCGCAGTCTTGCGGGTGGTCGTCTTCTTGGCTGCTGCCTTGCGGGGAGCGGCCTTGCGAGCGGTGGTCTTCTTGGCCGCGGTCTTGCGGACCGTGGTCTTCTTTGCTGCCGTCTTGCGTGCAGCGGTCGTCTTCTTCGCGGCCGCCTTACGCGGGGCCGCAGCCTTGCGTGTGGTGGTCTTCTTGGCGACTGTCGACGATGCACTGCGATCGTCGACGCTGGCGCCTGACAGGTTCTTTTGCACGGATGCAATCGCCGCCTTTGCAGCTCGTAGGTTGGGATGGTCTGCTGACGTAGCCAGAATCTGACCGGTGGGGCCTTCGAGAGTGAACGTGAACTTGCCGGTCCGGCCCTTTCGCAATACAACCTTCGCCGGCACTCATGCCTCCTCGGCAGATGGTTCCGGTCTGCGACCGGGACGTCGAACACAACGATGACACTGACATCAACGTGATGCCAGGAACCATGCCGCGTTCTTCTCGGACATTTTGTAGCTCATTTTTGGTGCAGAGTGGTGACGGTGTGACGCGTGATACGTGAAGATGTGCCCCATGACCGGCCTTGTTGAACATATTTTGCGGTTGCCAAGTTGGATCGCATTGCTCGTTGTGTTCGTGATGCCCGCACTTGAAGCGTCGACTTTCCTCGGTTTTATCTTTCCCGGCGAGATCGCATGTCTACTTGGTGGCGTGCTCGCATCAGAGAGCAAGGTGTCGCTCGCGCTGGTTATCGTCGTTGCAGTCGCAGGTGCTGTGATCGGCGACAGCGTCGGTTTCGCGGTTGGTTACAAGTACGGCGACGCGCTGCTCAACAAGGTTCCGGAGCGCATCATCAAGCCGGACCACGTCGTCCGTACCAAGGAATTGATCGTGCGACTGGGTGGCCGCGCAGTCTTTGTCGGCCGCTTCACAGCAGCGTTGCGCGCGCTCGTGCCAGGCTTTGCTGGCGTCTCGAAGATGCACTATCGAACGTTTCTCATCTGGAATTTTGCCGGCGGGTCCCTCTGGGCGACCGCGGTCGTCGTTGCGGGATATCTGGCTGGCAAGTCGTGGCACCGGGCCGCGTCCGACATCAGCATCGTCGGCTGGTCCGTGCTCGGTCTGGTCGTCGTTATCGGGGTCGCTTGGTTTCTGCGTCGGCGCCGTCAGAGTCACTGACGGCGTCGAGCACGCGCCCCAATCGACGCCTGAACGCGCCGATGCGGCTCTTGGCGGCGGTCGTCGACTCACCTGCGGCCGCACTTACAAGGTGAGACACCACGTCGAACTCCGGAACCACAATTCCCTCATTCGATCCCTCGTTCGACACCCCTGGCACCCACAAACTCTCGTGCGCCAGCCCCTCGAGCTCGGTGTTGCCGGCATCCAGCGCGAACACCGTGGCGCCGATCCGGCGCGCGTCTGCCACTCGTTCGAGCAACTGTTCGGGTGCGGCGTCCGGCGCGACGACAAAAACAGTCTCGCCTCGGGCGATCTGTTCGAGTCGCTGCAGCCCGACTGCGAGATGCGCCGGCGCATTCGGCGGGGGAGACCAGCGCACCAACACCGGCGCGAGCCCCGGCAGATCCGACCATCGCGCCTCGTCGTCGAGATGCGCTGCGAAGTGCCACGGCTCCTCTGTCGGAGTGCCAACCAGCAGTAGTCCGCCGACATCGTGAGGTGCGCGGCGCAGCGCCTGACCGAACGATCTGGTGCGTTCGACCCATCCGGTGCCCGCCAGCAGGTCGCGCATGAGCGCGATGCGCGCGCGGTCCATCAGCACCTCCAGCGAACGACGGCAGCTGTCTCAGTATGGCGTCGCGGCTGCGAGGATGACCTTCATGACTGACGCGCAGCTCGGGACGATCGGCATTCTCGGCGGCACCGGCGACCAAGGTCGCGGACTTGCGTATCGGTGGGCAGCCTCCGGTCTGGACGTCATCGTCGGCTCTCGAGACGCGCAGCGAGCACAGGCAGCCGCCGACGAGATCGGCTTCGGTGTGCGAGGGGATGCGAACCCGAACGTGGCTGTGGCGGCCGACATCGTGGTTGTTGCCGTGCCGTGGGACGGCCACGCCGAGCTGCTCAAATCTATTGCTGCACTGGTGGCCGGCAAGATTGTGGTCGATTGCGTGAATCCGATCGGCTTTGACGATAAGGGCGCGTATCCGCTTGAGGTCGCCGAGGGGAGTGCCGCTCAGCAGACCGCCGCGATCCTTGCGGACAGTCGTGTGGTGGCTGCGTTCCACCACGTATCCGCGGTGCTGCTGAACGACCGCGCCGTTGATGCCATCGACTGCGACATCATGGGTCTCGGCGACGATCGCGCCGCGACCGACATCGTCACCCCACTGGCCGCGCGCATTCCTGGTGCGCGCGGCGTCTACGCGGGTCGGTTGCGCAATGCACATCAGATCGAAGCGTTAACAGCGAACCTGATTTCGGTTAACCGCCGTTATCGAGTGCATGCCGGAGTCAGGTTGACCGACGTCTAGCAATGTCGGTTGTAGGTCTAGCTGTAAGAGTGCTCAGCGTCGGGGTAATCGCGTGACCGCACGTCGTCCGCGAATCGGCGTGCCGCATCGAGCAGGACGCCGCGCACATCGGCGTAGGGCTTCACAAACTTGGGGACCGAACCGGCAGCCCCGGTTCGCATGCCGGCCATGTCGGTCCAGACGAGCACCTGCGCGTCACACTCAGGCCCCGCGCCGATGCCGATCGTCGGCACGGTCAGCTCGGCGGTAACGCGCTTCGCGAGGTCGCTGGGCACCATCTCGAGCACGACGGCGAAAACGCCGGCGGCCTGCAATGCGAGTGCGTCATCGATGATGCGCTCGGCGTCGGTACCGCGACCCTGCACGCGGTAGCCACCCAGGCCATACACACTTTGCGGTGTGAAGCCGATGTGGCCCATGACGGGGATCCCGGCGTCGACCACCGTGCGCGCATGCTCGGAGACCCGCGCGCCGCCCTCGAATTTCACCGCATGCGCACCGGCTTCCTTCATGAACCGCACCGACGTCTCGAGAGCCTGTTGCGGTGACAGCTGGTACGAGCCGAATGGCAAGTCAGCGACGACGAGGGCCGTCTGGGTGCCGCGGACCACGGCGCGAACCAGCGGCAACAGTTCGTCGACGGTTACTGAGACGGTGTCGGGGTAGCCGAGGACGTTGTTCGCCGCGGAATCACCGACCAGCAGCACGTCGATGCCGGCCGCCTCGAAAATGCCTGCGGTGAGCTGGTCGTAGGAGGTGAGCATCGCCCACCGCTGGCCCGCGTCTTTGCGCCTTTGGAGCTCGAGGACGCCCAGCCGGGAACTGTGGAGGCGGGTCGGAGCAGCATTCATCGGCAGAGACCAAACCTTTCGGGCCTCGAGTCGCCGTTCGGCGTACCCGGGCACGCCTATTCTTGCACGCGGTCGCCTGGTTCGGCGGACGGCTCGC
>DASRZB010000219.1:0-4736 GCA_035653855.1 Acidothermaceae bacterium
GCTTGTTCCGGCGTAGCGACGCGCGCCTGATCCTGTGCGTCGGCGCCAGCAGAGCGAACTCCTGGCGTGATGAGTTTGATATCGGGCCCGACCTCAGCGCGCACCGCAGCGACTTCGCGCGCTGAGCAAACGATGGCTCCAGCACCCGCTGAGACCGACATGAGCGCGAGCCTGCGCACCGTATCTTGCGAACCGCCGCTGATCCCGAACTCGGCGAGGTCGGCCTCGTCGAGGCTTGTCAAAATGGTGACCGCAGTGATGATGCCATCCGGCAACGCTTCCTTGGCGGCCTGGATCATCGCGCGGCCGCCCAGCGCGTGCACGGTGAGGTAGGCCGGTCGAACGCGTGCAACTGACCGAACTGCACCCGCCACGGTGTTCGGAATGTCATTCAACTTTAGGTCGAGGAACAGATCGATACGGCTACCACCGCGCACGCTGGCGATGGCCTCGGGACCGTACCGGCAGAACAACTCGAGGCCGATCTTCAGGGTGCTCACATGAGGTTCGACGGCACGCGCCCATGCGCTAGCTGTCTCGATATCGCGCGCATCGAGCGCGACCGCAATGGGGGCAGTGCCGGTCATGGCGTGCTCTCGCGTTCGGTCACGGCGCGCTCGCGCGTTCGGTCACGGCGCGCTCTCGCGTTCACCGTGCGCCAGCCCCACGACGTCGACCAATCGTTTGATACCGCGCTCCGCCAATGCGTCTTGGAGTTCGGCGAGGATGCGAATGGGTGCAGTCGGATCGTGGAAGATCTCGGTGCCAACCGACACCGCCCGTGCGCCAGCCAGGATGAACTGCAGGGCATCGAGACCGGTGCGAATGCCGCCCATGCCAAGGATCGGCACCTCGGGCATCGCGGCGTGAACCTGCCAGACACAGCGAAGAGCAACCGGGCGAATCGCGGGACCCGACAGCCCGCCGGTCACTCCAGCCAGCACCGGCCGCAAGGTGTCGGTGTCGATGACCATGCCTAGCAACGTATTCGTCATCGACAACCCGTCGGCTCCGGCCGCAACACATGCACGCGCGATCGCGACGATGTCGGTGACGTCGGGCGAGAGTTTGGCGAACACCGGGATTTCGGAGCGGGTCGCTCGGCGCACGGCCTGCATCACCTCGGCGGCCGGTCCGACATCGCAGGCAAACACCTGGCCGCGATCCTCGACGTTCGGGCACGAGATGTTGACCTCGATCATCGAAATGCCGCTTGCTTCACGCAGCCGCATCGCCAGCTTCGCGTACTCATCGACGCTACTGCCGGCGATGGACACGACCGCGCGAGCGCCCTGCTCGACCAACCAAGGAAGGTCACGCTCGACGAAGGTCTCGATCCCTGGACCTTGTAGTCCGATCGAGTTCAACATCCCGCTCGGCGTTTCGGCCATCCGCGGCGTCGCGCGACCGGACCGCACGTTCATCATGATGGATTTCGTGACGATGCCGCCGAGCTCTGCGACGTCGAAAAACTGCGCGAGTTCTTGTCCTGCGGCAGCGCAACCGGACGCCGTCAGCACCGGGTTCGGCAGCTCGAACCGGCCCAGTGTCGTTGCCATGTCGACCGTGCTCGCGACTTTAGTCACCGGCGTTGCCGTGCGAACCGTCAGGCTCATCGGGTCACCTCGGCTCTGGCCTTGCGGGGAGTCGACGTCCGCGACGGCGATTTTGCTGCTGGCGGCCCTGACGCCCCATGAACGTCGGCGGGAATCGTCCCGACGTCATCGAAGCGCACCCGATCGCCGTGGAACACCGGACCGTCGACGCACGAACGAACCATCCGGGTGATGCCGTCGTCACCGATCACCGGCAGCACGCACGTCATGCACACGCCAATGCCGCATGCCATCAGTTCCTCGACGGCGATCTGGCAGGGCAGGCCAAGCGTTGCCGCTACCTCACTGACGGCACGCAGCATGCCCATCGGACCGCAGGCGTAGACAACGTCGGCCTTGCTTGCTGCGAGAACATCGGGCAGGACGTCGGACACTCGGCCGTGGTGGCCCACCGATCCGTCGTCCGTCGTGACCGTCAAGCTCGCGGAGATCCGTTTCGCATCGAGCGCGCCGAACAGTCGGTCCTCCCTTGCCGCGCCCATCACGAAGTCGACGCGACACCCTCGAGCACGCAACGCGTCCGCGAGCGGGAAGAGCGGTGCGGTGCCGTACCCGCCACCGACGAGCACGCAGGTGGCCGGCTCGCGGGGTAGTGAGAACGGGCGGCCGAGAGGTCCGACGATGTCGATCCGTTCGTGCGCTTGGCGACTGGCCAGCCACGCCGTGCCGCGGCCCTCAACGGAGAAGACGAACTCGACGGTGCCGCCGTAGACGCCGCGCTCGTGGATCTGGTGGATCGAGAATGCCCGGCGCATCAGCATGGCGGTATCGGGGCCGCCAACGGCGACCGTCACGAACTGCCCAGGTTTGGCGATCTCCGCCACGCCCGGCGCGACCACGGTCATGGCGTGGTAGGCGCCGATCCTGCGTAGCGAGAGCACCTCGCCGTTTACTTGCACCGGCATGTCGCCGTCTCCTCGCCTACGTGGCAGCCTGTCGTCGGGCGACCGGGAGTCACCCTGTCACGCTCCCCCGCCGCCCGCGCGGTCGGCCTCAAGAACGGCAGCGTGCTCTTGGAGCGAGCGCACTGATATGTCGCCGCGCATCAAGGCCTCGATCCCCTGCACGCAGGCGGCAAGCCCTTGCACGGTGGTCATACAGGGGACGCCGCGCAGCACGGCCGCGGTACGGATTTCGTAGCCGTCGACCCGCGGACCGACGCCCCACGGAGTGTTGACGATCATGTCGACGTCGCCGGCGAGGATCTGCTGGACGATCGTGGGCTCGCCGTCTGGACCGGCGCCGTCACTGTGCTTGCGGACGACAGTCGAGGTCACCCCGTTGCGCCGCAAGACCTCGGCGGTGCCCTGAGTCGCCAGGATCTCAAAGCCCAGGTCGGCGAGTCGCTTCACCGGGAAGATGATCGCTCGCTTGTCGCGGTTGGCCACGGACACGAAGGCCTTGCCCTTCGTCGGCAGCGAACCGTACGCGGCGGCCTGCGACTTCGCGAAAGCGATACCGAATCCGCTGTCGATGCCCATGACCTCACCCGTTGACTTCATCTCGGGCCCGAGGACCGTGTCGACGCCGCGGAACCGACCGAACGGCAACACCGCCTCCTTGACGGAGATCGAGGCATCAGGGGGCAGGTCTGCACCGTCGCCATGAGGCGGCAACATGCCTTCGGCGCGCAGCTGCGCAATCGTCGCGCCGGTCATGATTCGCGCTGCCGCTTTGGCCACCTGAACCGCCGTCGCCTTGGAGACGAACGGCACCGTGCGACTCGCCCGTGGGTTCGCCTCAAGCACGTAGAGCACGTTCGACGTGAGTGCGTACTGCACGTTGAGGAGACCAAGCACACCGACGCCCTCGGCGATCGCCACCGTTGAGTCGCGGATCCGCCGGATCTCGGCGCTCCCCAGGGTGATGGGCGGAAGCACGCACGCAGAGTCGCCTGAATGGATGCCGGCTTCTTCGATGTGTTCCATGACGCCTGCGAGGTACAGCTCAGTGCCGTCGTACAACGCGTCGACGTCGATCTCGACGGCGTCGTCGAGAAAGCGGTCGACCAGAACCGGGTGCTCAGGGCTCGCCTCTGTGGCCCGGCCGATGTAGGACTCCAACATCTGCTCGCCGTAGACGATCTCCATGCCGCGGCCGCCGAGAACGTAGCTCGGTCTCACCAGCACCGGGTAGCCGATCTCGTCGGCGATCGCCTTTGCCTCGTCAAACGAGGTTGCGGTGCCGTGGCGAGGGGCCGGCAGGTTGGCCCGCGCCAGCACCTGACCGAACGCACCGCGATCCTCAGCGAGATGAATCGCCTCAGGACTCGTGCCGACGATCGGCACCCCGGCGTCCTTCAGCGCTTGGGCAAGTCGCAGCGGCGTCTGGCCGCCGAGCTGAACGATGACGCCGACGATTGGGCCGGCCTTCGACTCAGCGTGCACGACCTCAAGTACGTCCTCGAGGGTCAGCGGTTCGAAGTAGAGACGGTCACTGGTGTCGTAGTCGGTCGACACCGTCTCGGGGTTGCAGTTGATCATCACGGTCTCGAAACCCGCCGCGCGCAAAGCGAAACTTGCGTGCACGCACGAGTAGTCGAATTCGACACCCTGGCCGATGCGGTTCGGCCCCGATCCGAGGATCAGAACTGCAGGCTTGGTGCGTGGCACCACCTCGGTCTCGTCGTCGTAGCTCGAGTAGTGGTACGGAGTGCTCGCCGCAAATTCGGCAGCACAGGTGTCGACAGTCTTGTAGACGGGCCGCAGGTTGACGTCATGGCGGATTCCACGGACGGTGGCCTCGGAGAGCCCTCTGATGCGGGCGATCTGCGCATCAGAGAAGCCGTGCCGCTTCGCCAGCTGCAGTGTCGGAAGTTCGAGTGAATCGGCCTGCGCGACAGCTTCCGCGACCTCGTCGAGCAACAGGATCTGATCGAGGAACCACCGGTCGATACCGGTTGCCTCGTACAGCTCGTCAACCGATGCGCCTGCTCGGATCGCCTGCTGAACCGTTACGATCCGGCCGTCGGTCGGACGCCGGGCCTGCTCAATCAGTTCGTCGCGATCGCCGAGCTCACCGTCCCACCGAAATGACGAACCGGTCTGTTCCAGCGATCGCAGCGCCTTCTGCAGAGCCTCAGTGAAGTTGCGGCCGATCGACATAGCTTCGCCGACGCTT
>DASRZB010000220.1:0-3189 GCA_035653855.1 Acidothermaceae bacterium
GGGGGCATCCCGAGCCGGCACCGAAAGAGACCCGGCGCGAACCATCCGCCGGGTCTCTTGGCGGTCGCACCTTCGAAGCGACGGTCTACGGATCCCGTCGTCAGAAACTGGATCTGACCACGTTGCCGGCGGCCCAGTGCGAGCGGATCCGTGTCGGTCTAGTGGCTTCCGCGTCGTCCCTGCGTGCGCGGCTGCGGCGTTCGGCCACGGTTGACTGGGGGACGACCTTGGCCGATCACCTTCCGACGTTGGAGACATATCTCGACCGAGCGGCACGGTCGTAGTCCATTTGGCTGTCAGCGGCCAGATGATCGCGTTGGGGAAGGCGGATGTGCGTGTCCCCGGCCGGGCGGATCGCGCTCGATTTAGCCCGATGCCATCAGTCTTAGGAGCCGCACTCACGCCTGCCTGATGCCGAGTGTGTTTCCGTCGGGATCGTGAAACCAAGCGCCGCGCGCCGGGCCGAGTTGCGCGATGTGATTGGTCGTTGTCAGAGGTCCTTCGGTGTAGTCGAGGAACTCGACCCCATTGGCTTCCAGATTCTTGACCTCGGATTCGATGTCGTCGACCTCGAAGTGGGCAAGGGTGTGCTCAGTCGTGACCGGCGGCCGTTTGAAGATCGAGATCTCGCTGTCGGCTCCGCATCTGTAGCGGGCCGAGAAGGGGTTCTCCCACAGGAACGTCAGGCCCACGATCTCGCCGTAGAACTTCTTCGAGCGCTCGAGATCCGTCACCGGGATCGTCGCCACGACCATCGTTGCAGTCATCATCAGGACCCTCCCGTTGCCGACATCACCTTGTAGACGTCGATCGTGGTCTCTTGCGGCGCAGATGTGAACCCGCCGTCGATGCCCTGCTGCATCCGGGGCAGCAAGATCGTGTCCCGAAACTGTTCCCAGCTGTCTTGTGTGTCGTGCACGGCCATGATCGTCCAACCGCCCGGTGACGCACCGGCGGCGTGAAACAGCTGACCCGCAGGCAGCTGGCCCGCCCCGGGATGCACAGCGGCGATAGACGCCTCGTACTGCTCCGCGGTGCCCTCTGGGAAGAAATGCACGACCCCGAACGACTTGGTGCTCATGTGTGCTCCCTAGGTTTGGAAGATACTTGACATGCCAAGTAATAGTCCTGGTTACTTGGCATGTCAAGCATTTGTCGTAGACTCGTTTTGTGAGCACAGATGGAGCAGACGGCGTCGAGCGCTGGACGCCGGCGTGGCTGGCGCTCCTGCGAACGCATGCCCGGCTGTGGGACCAAGTCGAGACGCGGATGCGTCGCGATAGCGGACTCACGATGCCGCGCTACGACGTCCTCATGCAGCTTGAGATGGCCGGCGGCCGCCTCGGACTCACCGACTTGGCGGGCGCGATCGTGTTGTCGCCGTCGGGACTGTCGAAGCTTCTCGATCGGATGGAAGCCTCCAGCCTCCTTCGTCGCGAGGCGGATCCACACGATGCTCGGTCGACGTTCGCGACGATCACCCCCCGCGGCAAAGCGCTGGTGAAGAAGGCCAGGCAAAGCCACCACGCGTGGTTGCAGCAGCTATTCGGCGACGCACTCGACGACCGAGATCTGGCCGACCTGACACGTGTCATGGATCGGATCGACATGCGTGCGCCGCGCGCCTGACCGTCACGCAGTGCCGGAACGTGTCAGAGGGTGAAGACGACTTTGCCGAAGATGTCCCCTGACACCATCGCCGCGAAGCCCTCGCGTGCGTCCGTCAGCGGCAAGACCCGGTCAATCGTCGGCCGAACGCCAGTAACCATAAGGAAATTCAGCAACTCGACCAGCTCCTGACGCGTGCCCATCGTCGACCCGATCAGCCGCAGTTGTTGGAAGAAGACCCGACTGAGTTCGGCCGACGGAGCATCACCACTGGTCGCGCCGCACGTAACGATCGTGCCGCCGGGTTTCAGGCAACGCAGCGAATGAGCCCACGTCGCTGCACCCACACTGTCGAACACCGCGTCGACGCGTTCTGGCAACCGGCCACCCGCCTCATACGCCGCGTCCGCGCCGACCCGCAACGCGAGACCGCCGCGATCCAGCGATCGGCTGGTCACCCAGACGCGACGTCCTGCTGCCTTGGCCAAGGCGATCAGCGCGGTCGAGACACCGCCGCCGGCGCCCTGCACGAGCACGGTGTCGCCCGGACGCGTGTCTGAGTTCGTGAAGAGCATGCGGTAGGCGGTCAGCCAGGCAGTCGGCAAGCAGGCGGCCTCTTCGAAGCTGAGCTCAGCGGGCTTTGGCACCAGATTGCGCGCCGGGACGACAACGAATTCCGCAAGTGCGCCATCGAATCGCTCCGACAACAGGCTCCGATGCGGGTCCTTCGTCTCGTCGCCACGGCCCGCGTCCGGATCACCGATCACGCCGTGGACGACGACTTCGTTGCCGTCGTCGTCGAGTCCCGCCGCGTCGCAACCGAGAATTCGAGGCAATTCATCGGCGCTGAGACCGACCCCGCGCAGGCTCCAGATGTCGTGCTGGTTCAACGCAGCGGCCTTCACCCGCACCCGCGCCCAGCCACCGGTGGGCAACGGATTCCGTACCTCACCGACACTAAGACCAGCGAGCGGATCGGCGGCATCAAACGACCTCACGCTCGCGGCAAGCATGAAAGCGACGGTACGCCGTCCCGCGACAGCCACCGCCCGCCGTCCCACAGTGCGTCGTCGGCTTTTGTGTCCGGATCTTTACCGACTGCCCCCGCGGTGGGCACTTAACCTGCTGGAAAGATGCACCCAGCATGATGTGCACCAGGCCGGGCGACCCCCGGCTTGCGACCGCCGGAATGCGGGCCCGTATTGGGAGCCGACAGCCGGCCACTACCTGGAGGATCTGTGACACCGCTTCGCCTTCGACCACGAACCCAAGCAGCCGGCATCCTCGCGATCGCCACGATCCTTACGCTGACCGCTTGCTCCAGCAAGAAGAGCACGACCGGCTCCAGCCCGAGTTCAGCAGCGCCACCGGCCGCGACGACTGCGGCCGCCTCCGCGGCTGCCCCCTCTACCGCTGCAAGTAGCGCGGCTGCACCGTCTGCAGCTGCAAGCAGCGGGACTGACCCGGCATCGCTAGTGCCAGCGGCAATCAAGACTGCAGGCGTCCTGAACATCGCGAGCGACGCGTCTTACGCGCCGAACGAGTTCTTCGACACCGACGGCAAGACCATCATTGGCATGG
>DASRZB010000221.1:0-6241 GCA_035653855.1 Acidothermaceae bacterium
GTACGGGCATACACCGGTTCGCAGACACTCACCCTTGTCGTGGCAACCGCGACGATGATCAATGAACAGATCGCCCGCATCTGGTCGATGGGCGAAGACCCAATCTCGATGTCGAACGCGATCGATGACGACGAGATCGACGACATCACCGACGAAGCGGTGCTCGTTCAAGTTGCCGACCAGGCGCCGACCGTCAAGCTCGTTAACCAGCTCCTCGCGGACGCCGTACGCGTCGGCGCGAGCGACATCCACGTCGAGCAGCAACCCGATGGGATCTGGATCCGGCACCGCATCGACGGCGTGCTGCGCGACGTCACTCGGATGCCGAGGAGTTCTGCACCAGCCCTTGTCAGCCGACTGAAAATCGTTGCAGGCATGGACATCGCACAACGCCGCCTGCCCCAAGACGGCCGGATGAAGATCACCGCGAACGGTGTCGCCGTTGACGCGCGCGTGAGCACGCTGCCCTCGATCAACGGCGAAAAGGTGGTCGTCCGACTGCTGCCTGATGCCGACCGCATCACGCCCCTCGAGCAGCTCGGCTTGGAGCCGGCTCAACTCCAAGCACTCGTGTCGGCCGCGACGTCATCGCAGGGTCTGGTGCTGATCACTGGTCCGACCGGATCCGGCAAGACGAACACGCTCTACTCGCTGCTCGCTGAAGTCGCGACGCGCGACAAGAACGTCATCACACTCGAGGATCCGGTCGAAATCCAGCTGCCAGGCATCACCCAGGTGCAGATCAACGAACGCGCTGGCATGACCTTCGCTCGCGGACTGCGTTCGATGTTGCGGCAGGACCCTGACGTCATCTTGGTCGGAGAGGTCCGGGACAGCGAGACTGCGCTACTTGCACTCGAGGCCTCGCTGACTGGGCACCTTGTGCTGTCGACGCTGCATACCAACAACGCGTGCGCCGCCGTGACTCGCCTCGTTGACATGGGGGTCGAGCCCTACCTCGTCGCATCGTCGCTCGCGCTCGTGGTTGGCCAACGATTGGTTCGCCGTCCGTGTGCGGCATGCGCGGAGCCGTACAAGCCGTCGGCCGAGTTGCTCAGCCGGCTGCAGCTGACGGCTGCCGATCTGCGCGGCGCCAAACCGATGCGCGGCGCGGGCTGCATGGAGTGCAACGACTCCGGCTATCGCGGGCGGGTGGGCATCTTCGAGGTGCTGCCGGTGACCGCAGACTTGCGTGATGTGCTCCTGACTAACCCTACCGAAGGTGAAGTCACCAAGGTCGCCGTCGCGATGGCGATGGTCACGATGCGTACGGCCGGTATTGCGAAGGCCAAGCGTGGCGAGACCACGTATGAAGAGGTTCTGCGCGTCACGTAGTCGCCTAGCATCGCAGGTGTGTCCGACGATGCTGACGACCCGCACATTGCCGCCGTCCATGCCAAAGCAATGGCGGACGGCGAGGACGGCTATCTCGACCCGACCACCGGTCTTTTCGTCCTGACCGCCGACTACCTGACCCGCAACGGCGCCTGCTGTGGCTGTGGCTGCCGGCACTGTCCTTACTAATGGCCGTACTGACGCTTGCGCGCTGTTATCGCTGAACGGTCGCGTTCAGCAGCACCTTTACAAACGCGGATTCTCCTTATGCTGCAGCCGAAACCCGCGAGAATACTGTCCCTCATACGTGAGAGGGTTGAGCCCTGCAGGAGTACTGCGGGCGACGAGGGAGCGGTATGTCGAAGCGCGGCTGGCTGCTATTCAGCGCCATGGCGGTGATCTGGGGCATTCCCTACCTGCTCATCAAGGTCTCGCTGCGCGATCTCACGCCGGGCACCCTGGTGTTCGCCCGCACCGGCATCGCCGCGATCTTGCTCGTGCCGCTCGCCGCGAAGCGCGGCATGCTGCGACCACTGATGGCGAAGTGGCGAATCCTGTTGCTGTACACAGCGATCGAAATCGCGGGCCCATGGTTCCTCTTGTCCAGCGCGGAGCAACGTCTTTCAAGTTCGCTAGCAGGCCTGCTGGTCGCGTCCGTACCGCTGATTGGTGCGATCGCTGCACTTGTCGTGGGTGGCGTCGGTGGCGGCCATGATGATCGTCCCGATGCCCGGCGGGCGCTTGGCCTGCTGATTGGCCTTGGCGGGGTGGCGGTGCTCGTCGGCGTCGACGTCAGCGGCAGTGATGTGTGGGCGGTCGTCGCGATTGCGTTCACGGCCCTCGGGTACGCGACCGGCCCGATGCTGATCTCCCGCAAACTGCAAGACCTGCCGACCCTCGGCGTCGTCGCTGCCTCTCTCGGCTTGACGGCCATCGGGTACGCGCCGGTCGCTGCCACTGAGTGGCCCAGGCACATGGACGCGAAGGTGCTCGGCTCGATCCTCGGTCTCGCACTCATCTGCACCGCGCTCGCGTTCATGGTGTTCTTCGCGTTGATCGCCGAAGTCGGGCCGGCCAGGGCAACGGTGATCACGTACGTGAACCCGGCGATCGCGCTGCTGCTCGGCGTCCTGCTGCTGAACGAGCCGTTCACGGTCGGCATCGCGATCGGCTTTCCGCTGATCTTGCTCGGCTGCTTCCTGGCCACCTCGCGAAACCGAGCCCAGCGCGAGTCGGCCCAGCATGAGGACGCCATCCCCCAAGTCGCCGAAGCCTAGGTTTGCGCGGGACCTCTGGTCCTCAGCGGTCGCAAGAACGGCCGTTGAGAACCAGCACTCCGCGGCCATGGCGCAGGCGGGACGGCGATTGGCTGGCGCGGACGGCGGAACGGTGCCGCGTGCGGCCGGGTTAGCCTGGGACTATGGCCAGCCGCGATCGGACGACCAGCCCGACGCCCGCGCGCTGGGTGGTCGCCGTCCTGTGCGCCGCTGCCCTGGCCGCGTGCACCAGTAGTCACCCGTCGTCAGCGGGACCAGCGTCCGCGATCGGCTCACTGGCGACGCCCGCGAGTACCCCGGATCTCGGTTCCGCGACTGCGAGCCCTATCAGCCCGGTGGACAGCGCCGTAGCAAGTGCGGACGTCGCCAGCTCGTCGGCGTCCGTCCCATCGCCGCTCGTCGTCGCTGCGACACCGACGCCAAGCACGACACCGACGCCAAGCACGACACCGACCCCAACCGCGTCGGCTGCTCCAACCCCGAAGCCCACTCCGACGAAGCCCGCCACACCGACCCCGACCAAGTCACCTGCACCGACACCGTTGCTCGTTCAACAACTCAAAGACGTCGGCAATGCACAGCAAGTAGTGATCGTGACGTCATCAAGCTGGTCGACCGACGTCGCCACACTTCAAACGTTCGAGAAGGACTCTGGCGTGTGGCGGGCAGTTTTCCCAGCAATGGCAGCAAACATCGGGCGCGATGGCTTCTCCGCTGACAAGCACGAGGGTGACCTGAGAACTCCCGCCGGCAAGTACGGCTTCGGCACAATGTTCGGACAACTCGCCAGCCCCGGCGTCAAGTTCCCCTACCGGGTCGCAGATTCGCAATCGGTCTGGGTCGATGATTCGTCCTCGAAGTACTACAACACATGGCAAGAGAACGCCGCGCTGACCGGGGAACATCTTGCCAGCGCGACCTACAGGACGGCTTACGCATACGCCGTCGACATCGCCTACAACACGAGTCCAGTAGTGCCGGGCAAAGGCAGCGCGATCTTCCTACACGTCGGTGACGGCGGCGGCACGGCGGGCTGCGTTTCGATCGCTGAGACGAACCTGCTGAGGGTCCTGCGCTGGCTCGACCCTGCACGCGCACCGATCATCGTGATGGCCCCAACCTCGGCGATCCGCCAGTACTAACGGAATCCATGGCTGGAGGGCCAATGCCTTCCGAAGGACGTAAAGCGAAGCAGTCCAAGGAAGGGATTGGCTCGCAAGCCATCGCCCCTCGGGTCTAAGCGATCGGCCGGTACTTGTCGACCGAGACGATCGTGTTCGTATCCGCGTTAGCGGCCATGTTGAGAACGACGAAGCCGCCCTTCGGCACCGAGCCCTCCCACGGAGTCGGCGCCTTCAACTCCGTACACACGCGTTGCAATAGCGGCGGAATCACCCGGCCCTGACTGCACACGGTGGTCGGCGTCGCGTCGGCCGCCAGCAAAGCGACGAGCCGATCGGCCGCTGTGTCAGGGGCGCCGGCATAGCCAGACTCAGAAAGCAGCGGTTCGCTCTGCACCGACAGCCGGCGCTGCGCGGCGTAAGGCCCGACAGTGTCGAGGCAACGCAATACGTCGGCCGACAGCACGCGTTCGACGCGCAACGCCGCGAGCACCGGGATCAGCGCAAGCGCCTGCCGGTGGCCGAGGTCGTCAAGTGGCCGTTCGCGATCGTCGCCGTCGAATGACGAGCGCTCGCCCGCGCTGCCGTGGCGCACCACGACGCACGCGGTCGTGACCCGAACGTCGCGGGCGAACTCCATGACAATGCGCTGATCACGGTCAGGATTGAGATGCAGAGCCGCTTCGCGGGGCGGCAACCACATCACCTGGTCGACCTCGGCGTTGGTGATGAACTCACCTTCGGTCGCCTCGATCGACCAATACCGCACCCGCTTCGGCGAACCGTCCTTCAGGTAGCGGCTCTCACCGAGCTGGCGACCCGGTCGACCGGTGTAGCCGGTCTCCTCGACGACTTCACGCAGAGCACCGACGAGTGGATGCTCGTCGGGGAGCAACTTGCCTTTGGGTACTGACCAGTCGTCGTACTTCGGCCGATGTACGAGCGCGACCTCAACGCCAAGGCCACCAGAGGCTCGCCGCCAGAGCACACCACCGGCAGCCTCGACGAACGTCGGGTCGGCCATCAGTGACAGACGCCGATCAACTGGAAAGCCAACGGCGCCGCTTGGCCCGCACGACGTCCGGCCATATCTCGCCGAACTCGACCCTTGCCGCCGCCGCTCGGGCTTCTTCGCGCGCGAACAACAAGCCGAGACCGAAGCCCAGCGAACCGATACGCGGAAGAGCGGCGACCTCCGAGAGGAACCCCGCCGCGACGACGGCGTCCTGATGTTCGCCAAGAACTTCTTGGACGCGCTCCGCCTGCCTGGCCAACTTGCGCGCCTTCGGTCCCAAGGCGATCGCCGATGTCTCACACAGGTAGCGCACGTGCTTCGCCGCGATCCGCACCTGGTGGTATTCGGTGGCCGGAGCAGTGTCGTGACGTCGGCGCGTCACAGGATTCGCGCGCCGGCGCATCGTGGCCCAGCTGGCTTTGATCGCGGGCGGCAATACGACGGACGATGGACGGCGGGCAGCGTCGGTTGTGCGCGGATAGGTAGCACCGTCGACGAGCCGCTCGACAAGTGCGATGTAGCGGTCACTCGCGAGAGCGGCCAACGCTTCATCGAACGCGAGCTTGCATTGCTTGTCGCAGATATCGGCGAGCTTCGCGCCGACGGCGTCCGGCCTTGCTTCCTGTGGCAATGCACGCACGGAGAGCAGCAGTCGGGTACGCAGCACCTCGCTGTCGCGCGCAGTCCCTAGAACTGCCGCTAGCCAGTGCAACTCACTCGCCAGCTCGTCGGCCCATTCCTTGTCGAGGAGCGTTTCGAAACTTCGCAGAGCGCTGCGCAAGCGGCGGGTTGCCACGCGCATCTGGTGCACCGCATCGTCGAGGCCGCGCCGCACAGCGACGTCGTAGCCCATGAGAATGCGGGTGTAGCCACGCAACGTCGCTGCGACCAGATCGCTGACCGGATCACGAGCATCGACTGGCAGCGGCGGCGGCGGGTCGGCTGGCGTCGTCGCCTGCGGCCCCAGCGCGCGCACTACCTTCGGCACGAACTCTCCGCTCACGGCCCCGGCTTCTCGCAGCACAGCGGCAACGGCGGCGACGATCGGCTCACCACCGCCGGTGTCTTCGACCTCGAGTTCACGGAACTGGGCCTGGTTGTGACTGCCCCCCTCAACCGACACGGTGTCGTCGACGAGCTCGGCGAGGGCGGCACCGTCGTCGCCGCGCAGGACGAGCTTGGTCCGTTCACTCGCCAGCGTTGCGACCGGCCCGAGCGTTGCCGTCCGCGCCCAGACCGTCACGAGCTTGGTCAGTTCTTCCGGGATCGTCGCCGAGTCTGGCAGCTGGATCTCGTCGCGGACGCCGGTGCCGTCGGGAACCGTGTGCGAAAGAACGGGCAGCTTCAGGTGCCAGCCGGCGTCTGACCCGCCCGAACGGCGGCGCAGCGTCACGCCTTCGCGCGCGAGGCGAAGGTCGGGAGTGTCGTAGTAGACCGCGTGCATCGAGATGTGACTGGCCTTGTCAATGGCGACGACTGCTGGGACAACGCCC
>DASRZB010000222.1:0-10777 GCA_035653855.1 Acidothermaceae bacterium
GTGATGGTGGCGCTGGTACCCGAAGGGCTCCCCGCAACCCTGTCGGTTTCGCTCGCCGTCGGCGTCCGGCGGATGGCTCGCCGAAACGCGCTCGTCAAGCGCCTTCTCGCTGTCGAGGCATTGGGCTCGACGACAGTCATATGTACCGACAAGACTGGAACGCTGACGCGGGCTGAAATGACTGTGGTGGAGGCCTGGCACGCGGGGCAGATCGTTGAGGTATCCGGCGTTGGCTACGCACCATCGGGAGAGGTGAGCGACGCCGCATCGATTCGGCAGATGCTCGTCGCCGGTGCGCTCTGCAGCAACGCCAGGCTCGTGGCGCCAAGCGGCCACCAACCGTGGCACGTGCTTGGCGACACGACTGAAGGTGCCTTGCTCGCAGTGGCGGCGAAAGCAGGCATCGATGTTGACGCCGCGCAAGCAGCGGAACCGAGGCTCACCGAGTTTCCGTTTGACTCCACCCGCAAGCTGATGACCACCATTCATCGGACGGCGTCCGGCTACCGGTCGTATACCAAGGGAGCCCCGCAGGAAATTCTGGAAAGGTGCACGCGCGTCGACTGGTGTGGTGACTTGCGGCCCATGACCGATGAGCTCCACTCGACAATCATCGCGGTGAGCGACTCAATGGCTGGTCGGGGTCTGCGCGTTCTGGGGATCGGTAGCCGTGCTATCAGCAGCGATCGGGCGCCGATGGCGACAGCAGAGTCAGATCTCACGTTCTACGGTCTGGTAGCAATGCTCGATCCACCGCGGCAGGAGGTCTCCGAGGCGGTCCTCCAGTGTCGCCGGGCAGGCGTTCGGGTGGTAATGGTCACAGGTGATCACCCCTTAACGGCCGAGGCAGTTGCGCGGAGGGTCGGTCTTGTGACCTGCGATGCGCCGGTCATAGTCACAGGACGCGACCTTGACGTTTGGAACAACGACGAGCTTGACACGGTCGTTGCCGATCCGCGCGAGCTGCTCTTCTGCCGGGTCAGCCCCGAGCACAAGATGCGCGTAGTTGAAGCGTTCAAACGGCACGGAGACGTCGTTGCGGTTACGGGCGACGGAGCGAACGACGCGCCTGCGCTCAAGCGGGCTGACGTAGGCGTGGCGATGGGGCTGTCGGGAACCGACGTTGCCCGTGAGGCTGCGTCTATGGTCCTGCTCGACGACTCGTTTGCGTCGATCAGCGCCGCGATCGAACTCGGGCGATCGGTCTATCAGAACATCCGCAAGTTCTTGATCTACCTCTTCAGTCACAACATCGCCGAACTCGTGCCTATCCTTGCCGCGACTGCCGTCGGGTTCCCGCTGGTGCCCCTACTTGCTGTTCAAGTGCTTGCGATCGACCTCGGCTCCGATGTGTTGCCAGCGCTGGCTCTCGGCGCCGAACCGCCCGAACCCGATGTCATGGACCGGCCGCCCCGTGCAGCGCGCGAGTCATTGTTCTCGGCCACAGTTGTCCGCCGCTTTCTCTTTCTCGGCGCGATCCAATCGATCGGGGTGTGCTTCGCATTCTTCTGGCGCGTGCACAGTGCTGGCTTGGCATTTTCGAGCTTCACAAGTGCGACCCCCGCCTACCGCGAGGCGATCACGATGACACAAGCTGGAATCGTCGTCAGTCAGTTCTTTAACGGATTGGCTGTCCGGACCGAGCGCCGTAGCATCTTCCAAGCGGGGGTCTTTTCCAATCCGCGGCTGATTGGCGCGGAATGTATCGGCGTCACGATCATGGCCGCTATCAGCTATGTCGCGCCGCTGCAGCAGGTCTTCCACACGGCACCTCTCAGCTTGTCCGACTGGGAGATCCTGGTGTCGTTCGGGATGTTGCTCCTTGGTGCTGAGGAAGCTCGCAAGCTGTTCGTGCGCCATCGTGCTCGTCGATGTGGTGCCGACCCCGCAAAGACTCACACAGAACTGCGCGCTGGAGAGGTGGTCACATGAGGATCATTATCGTTGGCTGTGGACGCGTAGGCGCCGCACTTGCCAACACGTTGTCCGCGGAGCGTCATGACGTCCGAGTGGTCGACCGTGACCCGAAAGCACGACGGCTATTGGGTGCAGGGTTCGCGGGGACGTTTGCGGTCGGCAATGGATACAATCGCCGGATACTCGAAGCGGCCGGCATCGAACAGGCCGATGCTTTCGTCGCGGTCACATCTGGCGACAACAGCAACGCAGTCGCCGCCCGCACTGCACGCGAGGAGTATTCCGTTCCGATGGTCATCGCCCGAATCTATGATCCCAAGCGGGCCGACATATATCGGGACCTCGGCATACCCACCGTTGCGAGCGTTCGATGGACCGTGAGCGAAATCCGCCAGCAGTTGGTGCACCGTCATCTCGACCCGTCCTTCGTCTTCGGCGATGGTGCGACCTTGCTCATCCGCACCCATGTGCCTGCTTACCTGGTCGGTCGACGTACTTGCTCACTGGACGTGGAGGCGGAGATCCGCGTCGTCGAAGTGACTCGCGCCGGAAAGTCGATCATCACGACATCCGAGACGCTTCTGCAAGCGGGAGATCTCGTCACATTCGTTGTTGCGTCATCGGCGCTCGATCGGTTCCGGGAATTTCTCGGGAAGGAGCTTGGAACATGAAAGCGCTCATTGCCGGCGCGGGCAAGCTGGGCACCCAAAGCGCGCGGATGCTCGCCGATAGCGGCTATAGCGTCACCATCATCGAGCAAGACGATGCTCGCGTCGCTCAGATGCTGGAAGCACCGGTCGGTCGCATCGTAACGGGCGACGCCTGCGAGACGTCCATCCTGGAGGAGGCGGGCGCCTTTAGCGTGGAGCTCCTTGTCGCCGCCACGGGAGACGACGAGGACAACCTGGTCATCAGCTTATTAGCCAAGCGGCAGTTCGCGGTCCCACAGGTCGTCGCGCGAGTCAATGACGTAGACAACACGTGGTTGTTTGATTCGCGTTGGGGCGTCGACGTCACAATTCCCGCCGCCATGCCGTTGGTATCACTCATCGAAGAGGCGACCGGATCAAGCGATACCGTCGCCATCTTGCGTTTGACCCGCGCGGGCGTCACCGTTATCGAGACCGCGTTGAGCTCACAGTCATCCAGTGCGGGGTGCGCCCTGCAGGACATCGACCTTCCGCCCGATGCCCTGGTGGCAACGATCATTCGCAGCGGGAAACCGACGGCACCAACTCCGGACCTAATCCTCGCTGCGGGCGACGAAGTCCTCGTTGTCAGCGGTGAGGCAACCGCAGGCGATGTCCGTCGTGCGTTCCAGTAGCCCACGACCGAGGCCCTGCTTCTGCGGCGCGTCTCGATGACAGAAGCATCGCGACCTCGGGACCAAATACCGTTCGAATGGATGACATCCGCGGTGTCGAATATGAGAGGAGCCTCAAGGGACGTGCACATGGCACGGACCACCGGCGGGTGAGCGTGGAAGGCGGCACTGACGATGACCCCCATTCAGGGTCCGAAGCCTTTCACTAATGATCGTCGCGTGCTCATGGACATCGCTACCAGTGCGGGATTGGTTGCGCCGCTACTTCTGGCCGACCGGTCGTGCTGCTGTTCCGCACCGCCCGCGTTCACTGTCGTCATGTCGCGCATTACGCCTATGCCACACTCGGTTGATCTGCTGATGTGTGGTCACCACTATCGGCAGTCTCGTGTCGCACTAGCGGCGCTCGGGGCATTGGTATTTGCAAGTGACGGGCATCTCGTTTAGCCAGCACTCTCACAGGTGTAGTCGAACGTCCAGGAGATCAAGGACCTCCTACCCTGCTTGCCCGCGCCGCTTCGCGCGAGCATTGGGGCCACAGCGACGACGAGCGCGCCAACGTAAAGGAGGTTCCCGTGCCCAACCTGCCGCACGACGTCTCAGATCTCTATCTCGCACCAGTGGTGCTTGCCATCGATGCCAAGCTCGACGATCTCGCGACTTTGGAGCCCCGCGCACTTGCCCAGCGGGTTGCCCTTGAGAGCAACCTGCCGGATTGGAGTCGCGAAGACCGGGAACGAGCGCTGCTTGAGTCAGTCCAACACTTCATCGACTGCCGCGGCTGGACCGTAACGTGGGACCCTCGCGGCTTGCGACTCCGCCACGCCGAACACACTCTCGTGCTCGGGGTGCCCGCGACCGTAACCGCCTATCTGTCTGGTGCAGGGGCCGGTTTCTGAGTACACGTCCACAATGGATGCACCGGACCACGGAGTTGCTGATAGCAAGCAAGGACCAACGTCACGGCCGCCCAGGAACATCGGCCTGGATTCTCGAGTGTGGCGTGGAGAATGCTGAACTTGTCGCCCACGGGCGAGAAGGCAGCGAAACACGATGCCTGCGCGGTAGAGCCCCGACGACGATTCGGCCCGGCAACGGGTCATTCGACGTGTGGGGCCATTCGTGCTGTGGCGTGGGACGCTCACCAGAAGCGTGACCCTGTAGCCATTGGGCAAGTGATGTTGGCGCACCAGCGAGACCGCGGGCCTGCCTAGGGAGGAACCCGTCATGCGTACAACAAGTGCCCTGAGATCTGGTATGGGGAAGCGGCTATCCGCCTTCGCCGTGTGCGTCGCAATGTGTGGCGCAAGTGTCGCGCTGCTCGGCTCTCCTGCCGCGGCCGTCACCGCCGCAACCGTCACCGGCTCGGTGACTGCAGGTGGTCACGCCGTTTCTGCGGCGGCAGTAAGCCTGTACAACGCCGACACGAATGCGAAGATTGGCACAGCGACCACCGACACCAAAGGTACGTTCACTGAGACCGGGATCACCGTTCCGCGGGTGAAGCTCGGGGTTGTCAAAGCAGGGTGGGCGACGACGTATGCGTTCGACAAGTACACGCTCGCGAGTGCCAACATCTTCTGGCTCGGATCGGGCCAGAAGCTGACGCTGCCAAAAGCCATCACGCTGTACCCGGAGGCGGCGATCGAAGGGCAAGTGCTCGGTTGGATGGACCCGTTAAGCTATGCCAAAGTCACGGTCTATAGCGCCGACACGGGCACGGCATTCGCGTCTACCGACGCCGACGTCGAAGGTGACTACCGGATCGGCGGATTGCCTGCGGGGCACTTCAAGGTCGGCGCGACTTCGCCTGGGTGGTTGCCCGGATTTGCCAATGGGAAGTCGACGTTGGCAACCGCCAACGTCTTTGCCCTTAGTTTCGGTCAAACGCTCCGCGAGCAATGGAACCCAGCCGTTCTCTACATCGACCTCGACATGGCGGGCGTTGTCGACGGCTCCGTGATGGGCATCAACAACGATCCCGTATGGGGTTGGGACGACCCGCTCGGTGGAGTCACGGTCAGCGTGTTGAACGCGAGCACGGGCGCGGTGTTGGGAACAGCCACCACCAACTCGCTCGGTGATTACTCCGTCGGCGGGCTACCGCGTGGAGACGTCAAGGTGCGGTTCAGCAAGGCTGGCTGGTTGACGACCTATGCCGACGGCAAATACACGCTATCCGCCGCCGGCGTGTACCACCTCGAGCCGTTCTACGGCCTACACCTTGGCCAGCTAGTGATTTACGGTCAGCCAGCTGTGATGGGGCAGATTCTGGGCAACTTCGACCCGCTTGGCGGCGCGACGGTCACCGTCTACGACGCGACCACCGGGAAAGCGCTGAAGTCCGTCACGCTTGCCTCCTACCAGTACGAGTACCACATCGGCGGTCTGCCAACCGGACCGATCAAGGTGGGCGCCACCGCACCTGGATGGCTGCCGGGCTTTGCCGACCACACGCCCAATCTGGCGTCTGCGCGGGTGTTCGCGCTCGAACCAGGCAACACACTGGTGCAAAGCTGGAGCCCAATGTCGCTGTACATCGACCTCACGCCAGAGGCGTTTGTCAGTGGGACGGTGAACGGCGTCAGTGCGAACCCAACCGCCGCTTACAACGGTCCAATGGGCGGGGTCACGGTGACGGTCTTCGACGCGGCCACTGGCAAGCCTTTGGCATCAGGACAAACGGATGCCGGAGGGAAGTTCCGCATCGGCGGCCTCAATTATGCAGCCACGATTAAGGTTCAAGCCAGCAAGCCGGGGTGGACCACCGCGTACGCATTCGACAAGTTCAGTCTCGCCACGGCGAACACCTTCTCGATGGGCTACAGCCTTGAACTGACCATGCCCAAGGCGATCACCGTGTACGAGGACATCACCGCCCAGGGCCAGGTTTACGGGTTGACGAGTCCGCTTGCCGGTGCCACGGTCACGGTCTACAACGCGACCACTGGCGCGACGCTAAAGACAGCGATCACCGACACTACCGGTCGCTTCAAGGTAAGCGGATTGCCGACGCAATCAGTGAAAATCGGAGCCAGCAAGACAGGCTGGATCACTGGCTACGCGTTCGACAAGAAGACACTGGCGACCGCCAACGTGTTCACCGTGAACTGGGGCCAGACTCTGACGCTGCCGAAGCCGATGGTGTTGCACCACTGACCCAGAGGCAACAAAGTGGCCCCTGGCGCGAAGCCAGGGGCCACTTTGCACGAGCAGGCTGAGGTCGTGCCGCGCGCGCTTCGGAGATTGTCTTCGTGGTAGCGCAACACGATGACCGTTCATTGCCGCGGCGGGAGTGCGCGGATTCGACCCCACAACGCAATATCGCGGACCACTGGTTCAGCGGGCCCCGCCCCTCGCCGTCCGGCATCTTCAGGCACGTCTAACACCAGCATCTGGCGACGGTGCCGTCGCCAGATGCTGCTGTTGCGATTGACCATGATGCGCGGCACATACCCCTCCTGTCACCGCTCCTCGTCCACCGCCATGTTTTCGGGCGGCCGCGGTCGCCAGCCCGCCGTGGCTCTGCTCCGTTTGAGTCATGGCGGTCATGACCGCGGCGCGGTGGCGACGATGTACCCATCGCGGTCGAACACCAGAGGGGTCAGACCGGTCAGCGCCGGCGCGCACTGGCGGTAGTGGTGCTCGCACATCAAGACGTCGACTGAACGCGGTACACCGACTTTGCTCGTAACGATGACCGTGAATACCGCGGGTGTCGAGCAGCAGCAGCAGGAGCGAACGACCGCGTGCGACACTTTGCCCTTGATTTGGGTCATGGCTGTTGCGCCTTCCGGGTTCGCCAGCAGTTCTAGCGCTTGCACGACGGCTCGGCTGTGATTCGACACCAGTTGCCGGGTGCGCCCGCACGGTCTTAGGTCCCGTCGTCGCCGTGCTTGCGTCCCGAACGCTCGAACGGCAGGAGCTGGACCGCTGCCAGCGTGCGCAAATCAGCGTCGGAAGATGTTCCAGCGGCTGAGTGGCGACTCGCCGGGTTGCCACCGGAATGCCACTGCCGACAGCAGCGCGGTGGCCCCTATCCAGGCAAGGATGACGGTCAACTCGCCCTGACTCATGGGCCACTTGGCCGTGCCGGTGGCGAAGATCCGCTCGGTGGCTTTGGCGATAGGCGCGAGCGGAAACAGGTCGGCGACATGTCTGAGCCACGACGGACCGGTGGTGGCGGGAAAGAAGAGGTTGGATACGAAAGCGACCGGCAGTAGCGTGCCGTATGCGATCGGTAGTGCAGTGTCCGGGCGTGAAACCAGCGTGCTCACGGCCATGCCGAGCGTCGTGAAGGTAGCGGCACCTAGTGCGGTGACGCCGGCGACGTCGGCGATCCGTCCGGCGTCCAGTGGCACGTCGAGAAACAACGCACCGACCCCGAAGATCACGACGAGCGCGGTCAATGCGACGGCGGCGGCCGCGGCCATGCGGCCGACGATGTAGGCCCACAGGGGTAGCGGGGTTCCATGGAGCCGTTTGAGGATTCCCTCTTCGCGAGCAAGCACGGTCGAGGTGATGACGTTGACGTAGCAAGCGTTGACGATGGCGAAGGTTGCCATAGCCGGGGTGAGGAAGTCGGCGTAGCGGATGCCGTGCAGCTCGCGCAGAGCCATGGTCGGCGTCGCCACGTTGAGTACGACGAGCAGCATGAGAGGGATGATCAGCGCGGTGAAAATCCCCATCGGGCTCCGCAGCAGCAGCGTCACGTGGTACTTCACCTGCTTGCCGGCCACCGCACTGGCGAATCCAATCCGTTCGAACAGAGGCGGCGAATCGTAGAGCGTCATCGTCAGTCCGCCTGCTCGGGGCGCGCAGTGATGCTCAGGTAGGCCTCTTCGAGCGTCGGGCGTGTGACGGTGAGGCTCTCGAGCTCAATGCCGTGCTCGATCGCCCAACCGGTAAGTAGTAGCAGGGCATGGGTGGGCTGACCGGTTCGCAACTCGATGATGTCGTCTGGGTTGTCCACTGCGGTCCACGGACCGGCCGGGATCTCGCCGGGCCCGGCGTAAGGCGTCCGGAAGCTGATCAGGGCCTCGGCGGTGTCGCGCCCACCGAGTTGGTGTGGTGTGGCCTCAGCCACGATCACACCGTGACGCATCACCGCGACCCGGTCGGCGAGGTGCTCGACCTCGTCCATGTAGTGAGATGTCAACAAGACGGTCTTTCCGAGATCGCGCAGATTGGCGACCATGTCCCACGCCGCCCGTCGTGCGGTCGGGTCGAATCCGGTCGTCGGTTCGTCGAGGAAGATGATCTCTGGGTCGCCGATCAGCGCCAAGCACAAATCGAGCCTGCGCTGCAAGCCCCCTGAGAGGGTGCGGATCCGCGCCTTTCGGTGTTCGTCGAGTCCGACCATGGCGATCGTCGCATCAATCGGTCGAGGACGCCGATAGAACCCGGCATACAACCGGACAGTGTCGAGCACGGTCATGTCGGCGTCGATGCCACCCGCCTGCAACATGATTCCGATGCGCTCGCGGTAACGGCGGCCACCTCGCTCGGGGTCGACGCCGAGGATGGTCACCTCACCGCCTGTGCGCTTCCGGTAGCCCTCGAGGATCTCGATAGTGGTGGTCTTGCCGGCTCCGTTCGGGCCGAGCAGGGCGAAGATTTCTCCCGTGCCGACATCGAAGTTGATCCCATCGACGGCGCGAACATGTCCGTAGTTCATGCGCAGGCCGCGCACCGAAATTGCGTGCATCTCGGCCTCCCAGCGTCGCGCGCGCAAGCTCTGTCCTCGCTGTCAGCGAAACCCTCGCGAGGCAGATCTTCCAGTGCCGAAAGTCCGTTCGCTTAGTGCGGGCGAGTTACCCGTTTCGCCGGGACGTAGGACTCTGGGCGGCTCCGCGAGGAGGTTGGAACGTTCAGTCAGGACCGTTCCACGGTGCCCGGCTCGAGGACATGTGGCCGATCCTCTGAAGGAGGGTCCGACATGCGCGCTCGATTTGTTCCTCGTGGACGCTGGTCTCACGCATCGCGGCTCTGTGTCGCGATCGGCGCGTCCCTTCTTGCCGCGACGGCGTGCAGCAACTCGTCGCCCCGATCGTCATCCGCGACGACCACGCGCTCGACCGCGGTTTCGACGTCCGCCTCGGTTTCGGCCGGCGTGCCGTCGAGCGCCGGAACTGGAGCTGCTGTGACGCTGGTTTCCCAGGCCTGGTCACGATTCTTCGCTGGCACGACGAGTGCAGCCGACAAGCAGGCGCTGCTGCAAAACGGCAGCGCATTTGCCGCCGCGATCGCCGCGCAAGCCAACTCGCCGATGGCGAAGGGCACTACCGCAATCGTGTCGAAGGTGACCTTGCTATCGGCTGACAGCGCAGAAGTCACGTACACAATCTCGATTGGTGGCCTGCCTGCGCTAGTGAATCAGACCGGTAGGGCGGTTCTCGTCGGTGGCTCGTGGAAGGTGGGCTCGGCGAGCTTCTGCCAGTTGCTAGCACTGGAGGGCCAGGCGCCGCCGGCTTGCCCCGCGGTGAGCGCCGCAAGCAGTTGACCGGCACGCCATGATCGCTCTCGCCAACGGCGCGTCGTCGGATGCTGCGACGACGGCGAGGGGGCGCGCGCTGGCGACCGTGTGCGGCGTGCTGTTTTTGACGTTCCTCGATACCACGATCATTAGCGTCGCGCTGGGTAGCGTTCAGTCTGACCTGCATGCCGGGGTTACGGAGTTGCAGTGGGTTGTTAACGCGTACGCGCTTGTTTTCGCGAGCCTCATGCTCACGGCCGGCAGTCTCGGTGACCGCTGGGGGCGGAAGAGGATCATGCTGGCCGGCATTGTGCTGTTTTGCGCAGGCTCCGTGCTTGGTGCGCTCGCCCCGAATGTGGCGGTGCTGGTCGGCGCGCGAGCGCTGATGGGAGTCGGCGCCGCGGCGTCCGAACCGGGCACCCTCTCGGTGATCCGCCATCTGTATCCGGAATCGGCAACCCGCTCGCGCGCGCTCGGGATCTGGGCGGCGGTGTCCGGCTTGGCGCTGGCGCTCGGTCCGGTGCTTGGCGGTGTGTTGGTCGGTGTCGGCAGTTGGCGAAATGTGTTCTGGTTCAACCTTGCCGTCGGGGTCCTCCTGGTGGTGGTTGTGGTGCGGTGGGTGCCAGAAAGCGCCGACCCCCAGACGGGCGGCATCGATCTCGCCGGGTTCGTGCTCGTGTCGGCATTTCTCGGCTGCGGAATTTTCGCGGTCATTTACGGCGAGACATCGGGATATGCCACCGACTGGATTGTCGCCTTGTTCGTACTTAGCGGAGTCGCGTTGCTCGGGTTCATCGTCGCCGAGCTGCGCAGCAGTCAGCCGATGCTCAACTTGGCCTACCTGCGCAATCCGGGGGTGAATGGTCCGCTCGTGGTCGCCTTCGCGATCTACTTCGGAATCTTCTCGATCTTCTTCTTCACAGCGCTCTACCTGGAGGAGGTCGTCGGCTATTCGGGATACCGCACAGCTGCACAGTTCGGCTTCATGGCGGGTGCGATGGTGATCGGCTCACTCGCAGCCGGCCGATGGGTGGGACGGCGTGGGGCTCGGCCGGTGATGA
>DASRZB010000223.1:0-41732 GCA_035653855.1 Acidothermaceae bacterium
CGTGGCAGTAGGTCCACAACGTGTGCTGTCCAGCGGGTGCGCGGGTTGGATCTACCACGCCGGCCTGGACGACAAGGACGTAGGGCCGCTCAGGGTGGCGGCCCGATGCCACGTCGTCCTCGCTTTGCGCGACATCCTCGAACGTGCCGCCGACGTGCACGGTACCGGCACGCAGGCACGGCTCCGCCGTCCATGGCACTGGCGCCGACAAGGCGAAGTCGACCTTGCATACCCCTGCCCCGTAACGGAAATTCCCAAGTGCGCGTCGGTACGCCGACGACAGGCGGTCGCTGCCGAGCTCGATGAGCGACCGCGGTGTGACGTCGAGTAGCACCGCACCTGCCGGCGGCAACTCGTCGAGCGACGTCACCCATTGCTCGGTGAAGACAGCGCCACCGGCATCCTCGATGGATTTGACCATTGCTGCGATCAAGTTGCTCGATCCACCCTCGATGACCGGCCAGCCGACCGAGTGTCCGAGGATCGTCAGCAGCAGCGCGACCGCACCGCTCGGCGGCCGGCTCAGCTTCAACATCGAGTGCGCGGCGACACCTGCGAGCAGGCCGCGCGCTTCGTCGGTGCCAAAGTGCCGTGCCATGAGGGACGCCGGTTGCAACGCCGCGAGCCCGAATCCGGCGACTCGCAGCGGATGTCGAGGTGGATGGCGCAGGTTCGACAACACGGTGTCGACGATGTCATCGGCGTTGTGTACCGAGCGAGTGCACCAGCGGCGATAAGCGGCCGCGTCGGCACCGAGAGCGTCTGCGGTCTCGTCGACTGAGCGCACCACGTAGCCGGCCCGACCGCCGTCGAGTGGGTGCGCGAACTGCACCTCGGGCTCGAGTATCCGGACCCCGTGCGACTGCAAGTTGAATCGACGAAAGAACGGTGAGGCGAGCGCTAATGGGTGTGCCGCTGAGCACACGTCATGCCGAAATCCGGGCAGTGTCAGTTCTTCCGTTCGTGCGCCACCGCCGGGCGCAGCTGCACCTTCGTAGACGTGCACCCGCAGGCCCGCGTCCGCAAGGGTGACAGCAGCAGCGAGGCCGTTTGGCCCCGACCCGACGACGATCGCGTCCGGAGCATCACCCATGCGGTCTGGCGCGCAACCGCCGGAACGGTGCTGTCACGATGCGTACTCCCGACTGGAACAGGCTGCGGATTGCTGCGTTGTGCCACACGTTAGTCCAGTGCCGCCACTGTCGGCTGCTGTCGACACACACGACGTTAGCCTCAACCACCGGATCTGCGACCCCGAGGTGCCGCGCCACCGATGTCAGTGTGTGTTCCCAGAACTTGTTCTCCTTGCGATGGCCGCCGAAGATCAGCGCGAGCTCGTAGATCGGATCGTTTGCCCGCAGCAATACCTGCGCCTGCAAATTCGTCGTGCCCGTTGCTGTCCCCTCGGCACTAAACGTGATCCAGCCGGCGAACATGTGACCTTGAGGGGTCATGAACGTGAACGACTGCTCGTCGGCGTAGAGCACCATCACACCCGTGGACAGGCGTGGCGCGCCCGGTGCAAGAGACATGTCGATCAGAGCCACGTCGCCGGGATTAAGACCGGCCAAGCCACCCGCGAAACGGTTACCCTTCGGCCAGAAGTCGGCGAAGTGCGCACGCCATTCGCTGATCGCGTGTTCCGGAGTCACGTCACGTCCAAGCGACGTCACATAGGTCTTCTGCCACATCTTCCCGAACCCCTGGATCGGTCCGGTGAGTCGGCGGCCCGCGACATTCGTGCCGCGCACGCCGTCGTGCTTCTCGACACTGAGCCGCTGTACGTTGGCCGCCCAGTTCTGGTGGTCGCTCCTCGGAGCGAGCGCACCTGGGGCTGCTGTTGATTCGACGGGGGTGCCCTTGGCGTCGGCGGATTTGAGGTCTGGCCTCTGCGTGTTCATGTCTTCCTCTTCACCTGGTGGTGAGGGCCGCGAGTGCGGCCGTTTCGTCATCGAAGATGGTGATGGCCTCGTCGAGCCGGGTCAGTTCGAAGATCTGCCTATAGTGCGGCGACAAGCCGTATGCCGAGAGTTGCTGCCGTTGCCGGTTCGTGCGTACAAGTAACGTCACGAGCATCCCGATCCCACCGCTGTTCATGTATTCGAGGTCGGTGAAGTTGAGGACGACACGTTGCGTCTCGTTGCCGCTGACCTGCTGATATGCCGACATCAGAATCGGCTCGCATGCGGCGGTCACCTCACCGGCAATGTCGACAACCGCAGTGCCGGTCGCTATGTGGCGTACATCCATGCTCACTGTTGGTGCTTCCATGGTCTTGCCCCTCACGACGGAGACCGTCAAGTAAGTTGATTAAGTGGTGATGGCGATGGCGTCGTCGACGTCTGCGAACATCTGGATGAAGTCGGACAGCCGGGTGATCTCGAAGATCTGGCGATAGTGCTCGGACAGTCCACTGGCGGCGACCGTGCGGTGTTCAGCGCGGGCCTGCGCAAGGATGCCCACGATCAAGGCAATACCGGTCGAGTTCATGTAGTCGACCGCGGTGAAGTCAAGGACGACACGACTTGCCATGTCAGGACCGAGCGTCCCTGCGTAGGCTGACTGCAGCGGTTGCGACGCGTTTGCATTGATCTCGCCGCGGATGACCAGGACGACGGTGTCCGGAAGCCGTCGAACATCTACTTCACAGTTGCTCGGCATGTTGCTCTCCTTCGTTGCCGTCTCCGCCCGTGCGCATCGTCAACCGCACGGTATGTAAGGTGCCGTGCGTCGACACCTCCATGCCGTCGACCATGTTCTGCAAGAGGAACAAGCCCCAACCGCGTGGTCGCTGTTCACCGCGCAACTTCAACTCGCTGTCGGGCACCTCGCGCTCGACATGGTCGGCGCGATCCCCACCCCTGTCGGTGATTGTGACCGCGATGGCGTCGAGCGTTCGCATCACGGAGATGTCGACCGGGATCTCCGCGCGGTTCTCGTTCCCGTGCTCGATTGCGTTCATCGTGGCTTCGGCGACTGCGGTCTTGAGCCGCTCCATCTGATCGGTCGTCAACCCGCAGTCGGCTGCTGCGGCAGCGACTTCGCGCAGTGCTACTCGCTCGTTTCCGGGCTCGCTCGCTACGGTGAATGCCGCGAGCAGTTGCGGCGTTTCCTCCGCCCGGTTGCTGGTCATGATCGATCCCCGAGATCGACGAACCGTGAACCGCCGGTGCGCTGAAGGCTGACCAGCGTGATGTCGTCTTCTTGCTCGTGTTCTGGCCCGGTGAACCGGTCGAGTTCGGACAGGCATAGATCGATGAGCGCCTCACCCGAGAGCCCGCGGCCGACCACTTCACCGACGCGGGGAAAGCCGAACATCTCCCGGCTGGGACTGTGCGCCTCTGCGAGCCCGTCGCTGTGCAGCAGTAGGCAATCGCCGGTTTGCAGCTCGGCGGTCTTCTGCTCGTACTCCATGCCGGTCATGAGACCGAGCGGCATGCCTCGCGCCTTGAGTTCCACCACGCCGTCCGCCGTACGTAGGAACGGTAGGTCGTGGCCCGCGTTGGCGTATTCGATCGCGCCGCTCTTGGGATCGAGCAGCAGCGCGAGGCACGTCACGAACATCGCGTTGGGCATGTCGTGGCAGAGCAGGTCGTTGACGTGGGCCAGCACGGCGCCCGGTGAGGTCAGCTCGGGTGCAGTCGATCGAAGAAGTGAGTGAGTACTGGCCATGACGAGGGCGGCAGGGACGCCCTTGTCGGTGACGTCGCCGACCACGACCATGACCCGGCCGTCGCGCAACGGGATGAAGTCATAGAAGTCGCCACCGACCTGGCGTGCGGGCCGGTAGAACGCGGCCACCGTCCAGCTGGGCAAGTCAGGCAGTTCCTTGGGCAGGAACTGTTGCTGGATGAGCTGCGCGACCTTGAGTTCCTGCTCGATGCGCTCGCGCTGGCGGGCTTCGGCCTGCTGCTCGAGCACGAGTTGGCCGACCCGGATCGCCGGTGCCGCGTGCCCCGCGAGGGAGTCGAGGAGGTGCCGGTCGTCCGTTGAGTAGTCACGCTCGGAAAGCCGGGGGCCTAGATGAAGTAGCCCAATCAATTCGCCGGACGAGACGAGCGGGACGACGAGGACCACGCCAGCTGCCCGCATGGCCGCAAGCCCGGGGGAGTCGAGGACGAGATCGGTGATGTCGACTGGCCCGTCGGCGCTCTGGCAGTAGCCGAGGATCGGATCGTTCTGGGCAATCTCGAACGACGGCCCAGCGTGAACCGGAGCGGCTGTGTCGGGCAGCAGCGTTGCTCCGGTGCGTCGCCGCAGGCGGGCTAGCCGAGAACGGCGGGCGTCCTGGTCGGGAAGCGGATCCAAAGCGCCCATGACGCTGACCTCTGTGAGATCACCCTCGGTGTCGGGCGCGGCGTGGTGCGACAGCAGGGACTCGGCCATCAGGACCCCACTCTGAAACTGCAGGGAGAGGGCAGTACGGAAGGCGACCAGCGTAGAACCGTGGGCGGCACATCTGCGCAGATCCGCTCCATCAGTTCCTCCCCGGCTGGGTCGGTTCTCCGTCACCGAGCCGGTACGTCCTATCGGCTCGTCCATGATTACTTTGGCGGCGCAGCGTTCCGAAAGCGTTACGGTCATCGCGAGATTCCGGACTACCGTCACAGTCAGCCGTTGAAGGACCTCGGAGGGCGCCAGGTGCTGAGCGTGGCCCTGCTCGGGCCGCCACACATCGAGTACGACGGTCGCCCGGTCCATTTCGACACGCGGAAGGCCGTCGCTCTCCTGGCGCTTGTCTCGATGGCCGAGCAGCCACTCAGCCGGGATCGGTTGGCCGTGATGTTGTGGCCGGACTCTGACGACGAGCGGGCGCGGGGCGCGTTGCGGCGCACCGTCTCGGTGACGGCGGCGGGCGTGGGCGACGCACTCGTCGTCAGCCGCACCACGATCGCCTTGGACGAAAGCTTGGTAAACGTGGATGCCGTGGAGTTCCGGCGGCTCCTCACAGCCGGTGATGTCGGTGCTTTAGGCAAGGCGTGTGCGTTGTACCGCGGCGACTTCCTGACCGGGTTCGCCGTGCGCGACAGCCCGGACTTCGACGACTGGCAGAACTCGACCGCTGATGATTTGAGACAGCGCCTGAGCACCGCGCTCGAGGTACTTGTCAGGGCACGGGTCGCGGACGGCGAACTGGACGAGGCGCTGGAACTCGCGCGTCGCTGGGTGGCGCTCGATGTGCTTCATGAGCCTGCCCAGCAGGCGACCATTCGCATACTTGCCATGACCGGTCAGCGGGCGGCGGCACTTCGTCAGTACCGCGAGTGCGTGCGAGCACTTGCGGACGAACTCGGGGTGGCACCGCTGCGCGAGACCACCGCGCTGTATGACGACATCCGCTCGGGTCGACTTGCAGGGTCGATGAAACCGGCACCGCTCGCCGTCCGACCCACTGTTGCTGCGTTGCCCCCGTCTGAGGTGGCCGACGACTTCGTCGGAAGGGCTACTCAGCTGGCGGCGTTCGAGTCGGCCCTGCTGACTGAAGGCGCGAAGGGTCGGTTCATTGCCCTTGTTGGGGAAACAGGTTCGGGTAAGACGCGTCTTGTCGCCGAGTTGGCCGCGCGGGCCAGTCGAGTCGACACGCAGGCCTTCGTCGTTCGGGCACACCAGGGCGAGGCGAACCTGCCATTCACCGTGCTTACGGACCTTCTTGTGCAGGTCCTTCGTCGCCAGCCGGCAATCGCCGACAGCCTCCCGCCGCACGTCGCGCTCGAGGTTGCCCGGCTCGTTCCGGGCTTCTCCTTAGGGGCGCCGGACCCGGTAGAGGCTGTCACGAGTACGGCCGGCTTGACCAGGCTGTTCAGCGCTGTGGCGACCATGCTCGTTGCCGCCACGCCTCCGCCGGGCCGCCCGGCTGTGTTCGTTATCGATGACACGCACTGGGCAGACGATGCGACCTTGAGCGTGCTCGGCTATCTCATCAATCGGCTGGCTGAGTTGCCGATCCGCCTCGCGCTGACGTGGGCGCCGGAAAATGCGGGACGCCTGGCTGGTCTGCGCGCCACCGTCGCGGACGCGGTTACCGATGGCGTCGCATCCGTTATTCCGATCGAGCCGTTTGGGGTTACCGAGATCGCAGCACTGCTGGCGTCGTCGTCGACGCAACTCGACTCGGCACGCCTCCTTGCTGAGACGCGGGGCTTGCCGTTGCTCGTCGTGGAGTACATCCGGGCAGCCCAAGACGGCATGGTCGACAGTCCGCCTGCTGGCGTTCGTGGCCTGCTCGAAAGCCGCATCGATGCTGTGCAAGAGACCACGGTTCAGGTCGTGTCGGCGGCGGCCGTGCTGCAGGGCAGGTTCGACGCCGACCTGGTTCGGTCGGTGAGTGGACGCAGTGACGCCGAAACCTCGGATGCGCTCGACGAGGCGATCCGCTACCGGTTGCTCGAAGAGAGCTCAGCTGGGGCCGAAGGCGTTGCTTACGACTTTCCGTTCGAGGCCCTGCGTCGCGTAGTTTTCGAACGGACGACGTTTGCGCGACGTCGGTTGCTGCACGGCCGCGCCGCCGATATGTTGTCGCGCCGTCACGACCGAGACTCTTCGGCGTCCGTCTCGGCGGCAGTGGTCGCGCATCATTTCGAGCAATCCGGACGGGACGCCGAAGCTGCTACCTGGTGGTGGCGTGCGGCTGCGCGATCGCGTGCGCTTTATGCGCACGAGCAGGCGTACTCCGACCTCGCACGCGCGCTCGCGTTGGGCTATTCACCGGCGGATGTCTGGGCGTCGACCGGTGATGTGCTTGTTGCGCTCGGCCGCTACACAGAAGCAATCGGTGCGTACGAGAGCGCCGCGGGCTTGGCCTCTGATGCCTCGTTCAGTGCCGGTGTCGAGCACAAGCTCGCGGAAGTGCATCACCGCCTGGGCGACTGGGCGGTTGCTGATGACCACCTGCGCGCGGCGCTCGAGCTGCTGTCCGAGGACGCGCCCGTGGAATCGGGTGCGCTACTGGCCAGGATCAGCGCGGACCGCGCACTGCTCGCCTACCGGCGCGGCGATGTCGTGGCTGCCCGCGAGCTCGCCTCCGGCGCCGTGACGATGGCCGAGCCTGTTCAGGACGCAATGGCGACTGCCCAGGCCCTCGACGTCCTTGGCATGGTGGCAGCGGCAACCGGTGACCTTGTTACTGCCGAATCCAGTTTGCGAGGCAGCATCGAGCAGGCGCGCACGTTGCTCGACTCCGGGGTTGCGGTGGCGGCGTTGAACAACCTCGCGCGGGTGCTTGCCGACCTCGGTCGACGCGACGAGGCGTTGGACACGGCGCACGAGGCGCTTCGTCTCGGAGCCGAGCGGGCCGACCAGCACCGGCTCGCCGCGCTGCACACCAATCTTGCCGACTTGCTCCACGTCGCTGGTGATGAGGATGCGGCACTCGAGCACCTCAAGGAAGCCGCTCGGCTGTTCGCTGCCGTCGACACCGGAGGCGAACCGAGAGCCGAGGTGTGGACGCTCGTCGAGTGGTGAGGGTCCTCAGCGAACGACGCGGTACCGGACGTGTGTCGCGTGCGGCGAGTACGTGACATCCACCTGCGTGAACTCGGGATCGTCGACGCCGTCGAACAAACGCTCCCCGCTGCCGAGCAATGCTGGCCCGATGTCGAGCGTGATCTCGTCGATGGCACCCGCGGCGAACGCCTGCCGGATCGTCGACGCGCCGCCGGCGATCCGGATGTCGGCGCCCGCAGCGGCGTCCTTCGCTTGGTCGAGGGCAGCAGCGAATCCGCCCGTGGCGAAGTAGAACGTGGTGCCGCCGTCCATCTCGATTGGCTCGTGCGGGTAGTGGGTGAGAACGAACACCGGTGAGTGGTACGGCGGGTCGTTTCCCCACCAGCCTCGCCAATCGGCATCCCACTCACCGCGGATCGGGCCGTACATGTTGCGGCCCATGATGACCGCCCCGAGCGTCCGCATCAGGTCATCGCGCGCGGCGACGTCGCCCTCATGGGTCGGACCGTCCCCGAAGTGCCACTGATGCAGCTTGAGACCACCCACACCGATCGGGTTCTCAAGACTCTGGTCCGGTCCGGCGATGAAGCCGTCGAGGGAGATCGACACGTGACAGGTAACAAGGCTCATAGACGTTCAGACTACGGAGGCGGCTCGAACTCATCGGTCCGCGGCATTCGCCTCTACGGGTGTACCGCCTCTCCCGGCTGGCATCCAGATCCGAGCAAGCGCAACTCGCACTCCGTCACGGCGATCGGTGTCATCCCCGTCATGCTGTCGATTCGCGCGATCAAGGCCAAGGAGACTTTGGCGCCGGCCGCCGTGGCTGCGGCGGTCATCGCTGTGCTGGTCGCTTTCGTAGCGCTCCACTGACAACCCGTAGGCTGTCTCGATGGCAGCCCGATTGGCGGTAGTGACCGGCGCGAGTCGCGGTATCGGACGCGCGTTAACGGAGCGGCTTGCTTCGGCCGGCCAGACCGTGGCGGCGATCGCGCGGTCCGCTGCTGACCTCGAGGACCTGGCTGCTGCGACCGGCGCCATTCCCTTCCCGCTGGACGTCAGTGACCCGGCCGGTGTTGAGGACGTCTTCACGCGCATTCTCGCCGAGCTCGGCGTTCCCGATCTGGTGGTGAACAACGCGGCGATCTCCGGCGGCAGCGGTCTGACCTGGGAACTGCCCGAGCAGGACTGGTGGCGCGTCTTGGAGATCAACGTTCGGGGCACCTATCTATGCACACGCGCAGTTCTGCCGGCCATGATGGCCCGCGGTAGCGGCCGGATCGTGAACGTGTCATCTGGTGCGGCGACGTATCCAGTAGGCCTCGACAATGACGGTCAACTGACCTCGGCCTACATGGCAAGCAAGGCCGCAGTGAACCGCTTCACCGAAGCCGTCGCGGGGGAGTGCTTTAGTGCTGGAGTACGGGTGTTCTCGATGTCGCCAGGAATGGTCAAGACAGACATGACCGCCGAGGTGTACCCCGAGATCTGGGACGCCGAAGACGACTGGACGCCGATCGACTTGCCCGTCGACCTGATCGTGGATCTCGACGCCGGAATGCTCGACGCCCTGTCGGGCCGCTACTTCCGTGCCGCCGTCGATGACTGGCGCTCGTTGGCCGCTCGAGCAGCCGCCGTCATCGACCTCGATACCCACGCGCTTCGCGTGCGTGCGCTGCCCTAGCAGGGATCGCTCAAGCCTTTCATTGCAATGTTGCTAATTGCCGCCGTACCCTCTAGCCGTTGAGGTCCTATAACGGCTATTCTCCCAAACCTGGATGCCGGTGCTCCGTTCAGCTCTGGCGGCAGGACGCGCCTAACGGCGTGGCCAAGGCACGAGGTAAGCCGTGGAGGCGGACTCCCCTGGTAGATCGAACCGGACTGAAAGGAACGGATTTATGAATCGACGCTTCTTAACGGCAGCCGTCGCGGCCGCGGCCGCGTTGGGGCTTGCCGCGTGCTGGAGCAGTTCAAGCAATAAGAGCGCACCCAGCAGCGCGGGTACGACAACTGCCGCCAGTTCGGCGGCGGCCGCTAGCTCTGCCGCGGCCCCCAGCACCGCCCCAGCTAGCTCGGCCCCGGCCGCCAGTTCAGCTCCGGCCGCGAGTACGCCCCAGAGTCTGACGGTCCAGACCACTGCCTACTACGAACCGCTGGAAAGGGCCGTCGGCACGCAACTTGAGGCGCAGAACCCGGGCCTCAAGATCACCTACCAACAGGTCAGTGCCCAGCAGGAGACCAGCACGAACCTGCAGGTCGTGACGTCAAGCTCCGCCCCCGACGTGGCCGACACGCCGATCAACGGCAACGTCTACCCGCAGCTGATCAAGTCCAACCAGCTGCTCCCGCTGGACGACGTCTGGACTGCCGACAGCCTGCAAGAAGGCTACGGCGCATCCGTCGCCAACTCCTTGAAGGTGAACGGAACGGCGTACGTCGTCGACTTCAGCAACGTCTACTACGGTTTCGCGTGGTACGACAAGGACATCTTCGCGAAGCTAGGCATCCCCGACCCGGTCAACCACTCGATTGCCACGATGGCTGACCTGAAGAAGATCACGGACGCGTTGCGCAAGGGTGGCGACCAGCCGTTGCTGATCCCCGGCGGCGGAGAGCAGTACTGGAACTGGATGACGGACGCATTCCTGCCAACGTCGGCAACGACGGACCAGTTCAACAACTACATTACGAACTTCAACCCCAACGTGCCGGTGACGGTCAGCTACGCGGATCCCGAATTCGCCGCCACGTTCGACCGGTTGAAGGAGATGTACAACGACAAGATGTTCCAAGACGGTGTGCTCGGCATGAACAACGCGTCGACCCAGGCGCTGTTCGCGTCCGGCAAGGCTGGCATGATCATGGGACATGCACTGACTCCCAACGCCGTCGACAAGCTCGCAAACAAGACGTTGAATCTCGATTGGGTGCTGCTGCCCCCGATCAACGCCAACCAGCCGTCGTTGCCCATCGTCTACAACGGAAACACGTTCTCGATTCCGAAGAACGCGAAGAACCCTGACATGGCGAAGAAGTACCTCGAGCTTCTTCTGAGTCCTGGTATCCAGCAGCAGATTCCGACCCTGGTGTCTGGCGCAATGCCCGCCACGAAGGTGTCAGGCACTGTCCAGGACCCGTACGGGCTGCTCAAGTACGTTGCTGACAATGGAGATTACGTAGGCTGGGCAGCGGTCACGCCCGGTGACCTCAACCAGATCGACTCCAAAGTTCAGGCGGTCCTGACCGGCCAGGCGACTTCCAAGCAGGTTGGCCAGCAACTCGACGCCGTCGTGAAGAAGCTCCGCGCAGGTTCGTAACCCACATCGCGAAGTCGCCGGTGGTCCAACGGGCCACCGGCGACACGCCGAGCAAGGGCACATCAAACTGTGACATCCACGAAGGTAATCCGGCCCGAGGGTGGCCGGCGGAACAAGCTGACTTCGCCGTTGGCGATACTGCTCAGTCTTCCCGCAATCGTGGGGATCGTTGTGGTGTATCTCGTGCCGTTCATCGGCACGATCCGGATTTCGTTCTCGAACTGGGCCGGCGTTGGCCGACTCAAGCCGGCCGGCACGGCGAACTATCGCGGCCTGCTCTCGGACTCCACCTTCTACTACTCCCTGCGTATCACGCTGCTGTTCGCGGTGGTGATCACAGTCGGAGTCATGGTGCTCGCTACTGGCACGGCGATGGCGGTGCGGAACGGACGCGTAGCAAACGTGCTGCGAGTGATCTGGTTCCTGCCGGCGATCGCGCCACCCACGGCGATCGCCGTGTATTGGGGCTTTAGCTTCCAGCCGATCTCGGGAGCCGTCAACGGGGTTCTCGGCAAGCTCGGTCTCGGCAGCGGACACGCCTGGCTGGCCTCGCTTAACGAGGCCCGTTGGGCGGTCATGGGCGTGGCGATCTGGGCGGGCGTGGCGTTTCCGTTCCTGGTGCTCGTCGGTGCGATTGCTCGGATTTCACCGAATCTGTATGAAGCCGCCGACCTCGACGGTGCTCAGAGATGGCGGCAGGCCTGGCACATCACGCTGCCGATGATCCAACCCGTGCTGGTGATGATCACCGTGCTGGAACTGATATGGAACTTCAACTCCTTCACGTTCATCTGGGCGATGACCAGGGGCGGCCCGGTGTCGAGTACGTCCACGCTGCCGGTGCGCCTGTACTCCGATGCGTTCGTACACTTCGATTTCGGCGAGGCGTCGGCAATCGGAGTGATGGCCAGCGTGGTGCTGGTTGCTGCGGGACTTATCGGTCTTCGCTTCGCTAACTCTCGCAGCGATACCGCATGAAACTCCGTTCCTTGCCCGGCGCTGGCAGCTCCGCGCTCGTCAAGCTCGTGTGGACCCTCATCATCCTGGTCCCGTTCATCTCGATGATCCTGCTGGCGTTCCGATCGCTTGCAGCCCTTTACAACGACCCGCTCGGCCTTTCCGGCGCCTGGGTTCCAGGGAACTTTCGAGAGGCATGGGATGGCCCCCAGGGTGGATCGGGGTTTTCCATCTACGCGCGCAACTCGGTGATCGTCGCGGTCGAGGCGGTGGCGATATCCGCGGCCTTAGGGTCGTTCGCTGCGTACTTCACGGCGACGCTTGCCCCGAAGTGGCGTCGCCGCGCGATGATCCCAGCTCTAATCGCCCAGACCGTTCCCGGCATCGCCTTGGTGATCCCGTTCTTCCAGGCCTTCAACGCGCTCGGCACGCTCAGCAGCCCGGTCGCGCTCGGCGTCCTCTATGGCCTTCTGTGTCTGCCGACGACGGTGCTGATCCTCCACGCGTTCTTCGTCGATTTCCCCAGCGACGTACGGGAGGCAGCGGCGATCGACGGCCTCGGCCCGGTCGGGACATTCCTTCGCATTGTCCTGCCGCTCTCGATCGGATCGTTGGGAACCGTGTCCCTGCTGAACTTGATCTGGGTGTGGGGCGAGACGCTCATCGGCTTGGCCTTGCTTGAGAACTCGGCTTCTCAGACCATTTCGATCGGGCTGCTCTCGTTCCAAGACAAGTGGCTCGCGAATCCCGGGGCTTTGTTTGCGGGGTTGGCGATGGCGACCGTTCCCATCACCCTCATCTACCTGATTTTCCACCGTTCGATCAACAGCGGTGTGTCGCTCGGTAACATCCGCTGATCGCTACGAGCGCGGAGCGGGTCGATCAATTCCCGTATCCGTAACCGGAACTGCCGTGTAACTCAAAGACAGGTACGGAGTTGGAACAGTCCGACGCTCGCGTCGCGCACGCAAGGCTGCCTCCATGACGCCGGTTGTTAGCAACGTCCTGGCAATCGGGTAAGGACTGCGGCCGGTCAGCATCAGGCTCTCGATCTGTCGGGTCAAGAAGGTGAAATTGCCGTGTGCGGGATCGCCGAGCCAGGCTTCCATCGCGATGGTCGTTTCGGGTCCGCGGACAGCGCCGGCGACACGGTGACTCGCCGGCAAGTCGAGGTTGACAACTGTGAGAGTGGTGCCGTCCAAGTAGTCGACAAGGAAGAGGTCGTCAGCGTTGCTGCCGATGAACGAGATCGGGTCATCGGTCTTGATGGCCAGCGCCTCCAATGCCTTCACCAGCAGCTCGGCGTCACGGGGCACGGCTGCAAGCGATGCCGCGATCTTCGATCCGGTGATGGCAGTGACCGCTGCCACGCCGGTCTCGCCGCCACGCCGACGCTCCAAGAGAGCTTGGACAAATTCAAGGTTGTGGAACCCGCTCATTTCGGTAGGCCGGCAGCCCGGTTCCGATGCCGCGATGCTCACGACTGCTGCGCCGGTTACCGGTGAGCCCATCGGCCAGTCGGCACCCTGTGGTATGCGCCACGTCAGCGGCACAGACGAGCCTGCCGACAGCGGAACTCCTAGGCGGTCGGCATCGGAAACCATGCTGGCCGCATCGATGAAGCTCCAGGCGAGATGCTTGTCAACAAAGACGGGCACCTTCCGGCCTGCGGCGACCATCGCGGCCACGCTTGCGTCGAACATGCGCCGCCGTGGATAAAGCTTTTGCTCGAACTCACCCCAGCCGTAGTCCCCGTGTTCGCCGATGATCACCACGCCATCGACATTCACTCCCGTACCGCCGAGCGAGAGCGCCTCGCCCACGGAGCCGAACAAGGGAATCCCGTGTGAAGTCAGCGTTCTCACGCCTATGTCGATGCACGAGGTGGGCTCGTTGTCGCTCGAACCGAGTTGCTCGAGATAGACCGATGCGACCTCGATCCGCGCCTGCTGGTGCACGCCGTCCCAGGTATAACCGTCGAGTAGCCGACCGAGGATGACATCGGCGTGCGACCCCGCGAAGTACACCGAGCACAGCACAGCGACTCGAGGGCGCTCGCCGACGCTAGCGGACATTGACATGACTCCTCTTTGATTCGTTCGTCGAATGACGCTGGTTGACCGACAGGACGCCGATCACGTGGCTCGCGGATACTGCATGAACTCCCGCGGGAACTGAGTCAGGGCCTCGCAGCCGTCGGCCGTGATGAGCACGGTTTCTGAGATGGCGACACCAGCGACGTCTGGGATGAGCACGTTCGGAACCAAGTGAAAGACCATGCCTGCTTCCAATGGACGCGTCTCCAGATCCTGCAAGCTGTAGATGTGCCCTTCGCCCCAGTCCGGTGGGTAACTAACACCAATGGAGTAGCCGCTTCGGTTGCGGTGGACATCGCCCCAGCCGGCGGCCTTGATGGCCGCTCGACCAACCTGGTGTACCTGTGCGCCGGTGATGCCGGGTCGGATGGCCGCCATTAGCGCCTCAAGAGTCTCGGTAACGACGCCCAGCGCCCGTTCAATTATTGGTCGATTCTCGGCGGGAGGCTCGCTCACCGCGCCGATCCGGATGAGGCCAGACCCGTAGCGGCCAGCGCTGCCGCCGGTCTCGAACCACAGCATGTCGCCTGGTTGCAGCACGCGGCCGCTCCAGGTTTGGTGGGGCATGAATGTACGCGGCCCACTCGACACGAACTGCGCAAGACTCGGATACGTCGACCCTGCCGAGATCATGCGGTGGTAGATCGCCGCTGCCACGTCGTCCTCGGTCGCGCCGGGAACCGATGCTTCGAACGCGGCAGTCATCGCCGCCTCCGTGTATCGGCACGACTGCCGGATCAGGCCGATCTCGGCCGAAGACTTCACCAGCCGCAGTGTTTCCACCAGCCCGTCTAGCGGAGCCACTCTGTCTCCAAGCCGATCGGCGACGTGGGTAGCAATCGCTGGTGAGACCGCCCACGTCTGCGATTCCGTCCCGATCCGAGTTCCGAACTTGGCAGCTACGCCCGCGACGACTTCCGCGACGTCTTCGTGATCGAGATATCCAACGGAGTTGGTCACCCATGTCTGAGCCGCAACGTTGGGGGACTCAAAGTGCCGGACAACCAGCGCCGGGTCGGAATCAACGGATGCGATCAAACATTGCGGATAGTAGTAGCCGAGGGTGTCGTAGCCCGTCATGTAATAGATGTTCTCGGGCGCCCAGCTCAGCAAGGTGTCGATCCCTGCATCGGCCATCGCTGCCTGCAACCTGCGATACCTGTCGCGGTGCTCATCATGTGATATCTCGAAGTGCATGACTCGGCTGACCATCCAATCCTCAGAGAGCGAACGCGACGGAACCGTCGGCTCGCAGCGGAACTTCGTCATGCAGTTCGTCCCCTATGAACCCGATGTGCTCGGGAAGCTTGTCGAAGTCGACACGTACGCCCAAACCAGGAGCGGATGAGACCGTCATGTGCCCGTCGTCGACCTTCCAGTCGGTCACGAACGAATCGCCGAACAGTGCCTGCATCTCGGGGCAGTGCTCGTGCGTCAAGAGGTTGGGGATGGCCGCGTCGACGCTCAGCGTTGCGGCGTCCGACACGGGGCCGAGATAGTTGTGCCAGCTCACTTGGGCGTGATGCGCTTCGGCAATGGCCGCGATCTTTCGGCCGGCCGAGATCCCGCCGGACATGTTGACATCAGCGCGCACGACAAACGGGCCGTGCCTCGACAACGCTTCCCGCACTTCCCACATCGACTGCCAGCGCTCGCCCAACCCCAGCGGGACGCCGAGAGGTATAAGCCCGGTCTGAACGTCGATCGTGTCGATCTGGATCGGATCCTCAATGAACAGCGGACGAAATGGGCGCAGCGCATCAACGAGAGCGGGAAGCTGATGCGGGCTCAGCGATCGATGTACTTCAGCGATCATGTCGACTGCGCCGCCGGTCGCGTCTCGGATTGCCGTCAGTCGCGTGACGGCCACATCGACAAGCTGTGGCAACGAGTGATCCCGTGCCGCCGAACCGAGCGGGTCGAACTTGACCGCCGTGAAGCCCTCATCGGCCACCGATCGCGCCGCCTGCGCCAGCGACTCGGCATCGTCGCCCTCGATCATTCGGTGCAACCTAATCCGGTCGCGGAACGGCCCACCGAGCAACTCATGGACCGGCACCTCGAGTCGTTGGCCCAACAAGTCCCACAACGCGACGTCGATCGCGCTCACAGCGGAGGCGATCACGGCCCCGCGAAACGGGCCCATCCGCCACATCATGTGCCAGTGGTGTTCGATCTTCCGGGGGTCCTTACCGACCAGATAGCGAGCAAATGTCTGCACCGTTGCTTCGACGCTCGCAGGGAAGGCCCAACAGACCGACTCGCCCAAGCCGGTCAAGCCGTCATTGGTATCCACTGCAACCAGCAGCGCATCTCCGGCGCGGTGGGTGCGAATCTCGGTGATCTTCAAGGGTGTCGGTTCCTCACAGCCGAAAGACTCGCGCTGCGAACAACGGTTGGTTGTGCTCGTCCTGGTACGCCACAAACAGCGGCTCCATAAGAACGTCCCACTCGTAGACCCGCTGCCGAATCTCTGGACTCAGATCGGGCTCGGGCGCGGCAATGTCACGAGTCCAGACGGAAATCACCAGGTCACCGCGCCGGTATATCGAATAGTCGGAGATGCCCGAGGCGTGCAGCGATTCCAATACCTCTGGCCATACGTTGGCGTGGTATTCGTCGTACAGCGGACCTTGACCGGGGACGAGTTGGTAGATGAAGCACTCCGTGCGCACAGTGGAGTTCGCGGCCGAGGCTTCGCTCATCGGGTGATCACGTTGCCAATCATCGCGTCGGCGTCGGCGCTGGCAAGCAGACTCAAAACGCGACCTACGCTGGCCGGATCGGTCAGGCCGCTCCGCGCACGCGCCGTGCTTTCCGCATCGGCGCCGTTGCTCAACGCCTCGTCATAAGATCCCTGAACCAGTGGCGTATCGACGGTGCCAGGCATGAAGTTGTGTACCCGAAAGCCGTGCGGGGTCAGGTGCGCGGCGAGTGTCATCGCGAGCCCGTTCACGCCGCCCTTGCTGGCTCCGTAGGGGATCGACCCACTCGGCGCCGTCGTACCAGCACCCGATCCGACCAAGATGATCACCCCACCTCCATTTGGTGCCATCACGCGGACCGCCTCGCGCGCGACCAAGAACGAACCCGTGAGGTTGACCGACATCACGGACTGCCAAGACTCCAGGGTGATCTCGCGAATGTCGCGGTTTTGTTCTCGCGTGATCCCAGCGCAGTTGATCACGACGTCTAGGCCATGCAGCGCCTCGAGGGCCGCTGCGAACGCGCTCGCCACGTCGGTTTCCGACGTGACGTCCATGACGATGCGAGCGACCGGCAGTTCCGAAAGCGAGGGATCGAACCGCACGTCTGCAGCGGCGACGTGAGCGCCGCCCTCGTTTAGGGCTCGGACCGCGGCGAGGCCGATTCCGCTACCGCCCCCGGTCACCAGTACGCGTCGTGATGTCACGCGCGCCCTCCCAAATACGGTTCCATTACGGCTATATTACGAGGTACGATTCCCCAGCAACAAGGGGCCCGCGCCGGACACCTCGGAAAATCCCGAACGCGCCCAGTCTCGACCGAGCAGCCTTGAGTTGCATAGCCAGACCCCGACCAACGCACTGAAGCGGAAGGGCTTATGTCCTACGGCGAGCTAGGTCTACGCCCCGTGCTGAACGGCCTTGGTCCAGTGACGCGGCTTGGTGGGCTGCCGATGTCCGACACGGTTCTCGATGCGATGCGCTGGGCGGTCGCGACGAATGTGCGCATGGACGAACTGCAGGAGGCCGCCGGGATCGAGCTGGCACGGCTGCTCAATATCCCGGCGGCGCATGTCACGAGCGGGGCCTATGCCGGCCTCACATTGGCCGCAGCCGTCTGCGCAGTCGGGGGAGACTCGCGGGGAGTCGATGAGTTGCCGCTCGTCGGAGAACGATCTCGTGTTGTCATCCAGATGGCGCACCGCGACCCGTACGACCACGCGATCACCTCAGTGGGTTTGCGCCTGACCGAGATCGGCTATCCGTATTCGACGCGGTCACACGAGCTTGCTCGCGAACTCGACGGCACTGTCGCGGCGGTCCTGCATCGCATCGGCGGGAACGGGGACATGCTGCCGCTGCGGATAGTTGCTGAGTTGAGCCATGCCGCCGGCGTTCCGGTGATCGTGGACGCTGCAGACTCGGTGCCGCCAGTGGCCCGCCTTCGTGCGTTGTATGACGACGGCGCGGACCTCATCGCGATCTCCGGAGGCAAGGCTTTTCGCGGCCCACAGGCGTCCGGGATCCTGTGCGGGAAGGCCGACCTGATTCGCCACGTGGCTCTACATCACCTAGACATGGACCTGCGCGACGCGACCTGGAACGCCTCGGACATCACGGGATACTGGCCGACCGGCGGCCGTGAAGGCATCGGTCGAGGAATGAAGGTTGGCCGCGAGCAAATTGTCGGACTCCTCACTGCCGTCAAGGAGTTCGTGAGCGACCCTGGGCGGTGGGCGCAGCATTATCTGGCGGAACTCGCAGCGTGTGAGCGTGCGTTGGCAGCCAGCCGAGTGGTCCACGTATCGGCAGGTCACGATCACGTCATGAATGTGCCGACGCTCGTATTCGACTTCGCTGAGGCGTCGATGACTGCCGATGACGTGTCGCGCCAACTCGATCGACGTACTCCGCGCGTCCAACTGAGCGAAGCAGAGGCATGGCGAAATCGGCTGATCCTCAATCCAATGGCACTGGCAACGGGCGACGGAGCCCAGATCGGCCAGCAAATCCTGGCTGTTCTCGAGGCGGGCCCGGATGACAAGTAGTGGCGACGCACCCATCGCTGTTTAGCGGTCCGTACCGGCTTGTCAGCTGGAGTGTCTGTGCGCTCGTCTCGCTTTACGCGTTCGAAGAGATGGGTGTGGTAGCGGCACTACCCACCGCAGTCGGCAAGCTCGGTGGACTCGCCTATTTCGGCTGGGTGTACACGGGCTTTCTCGCCGCGAGCGTGATCGGCATGGTGTATTCGGCACACGTCTGCGATCAGTACGGTCCTCGCGTTCCGGCGCTCGCGGCCTCGACGTTGTTTGTTGCTGGGCTGACTCTTGCGGGCACCGCTACTCAAATGGCGCCGCTGGTGGCGGGCCGGGTCATCCAGGGTGTCGCCGGCGGGGGACTGATGACCGCGGTCTACGTGATCATCGGCACGTTCGTTCCCGAGGCGATACGACCCAGGCTGTTCGCGGTTGTCTCGTTCTGCTGGGTGGTTCCTGGTGTCATCGGTCCAACCGCAGCGGGTGCGATTACCGAACACGTGGGTTGGCGCTGGGTCTTCCTTGGCTTGGTGCCGCTGACGATTGCCGCGGCGGCTCCGCTGGTGGTCGCTCTGCCATCTGCAGTCGGCGTTACAAGGCAAACGGACGTTGGTCGCAAGCCATGGCCGGCCCGTGTGGCGGCGCCTCGAATCTGGAGCGCCGTCGTTGCGGCCGCCGGTATCGCGGCGATCCAGGCCGGAGCCGAGCGCGCCACCGCATCTTCTGCTGCCGTTGTGGCCTGCGGTGCCGCAGCCGTGGTTTGGGCATTGCGAGGGCTTCTCCCGCGTGGAACCGTGTTGGCGCGCTCCGCAGTTGGGAGCCCGGTCGCACTCCGCGCGATCACGGCTGGCGCACTCTTCGGAGTCGAATCAGTCATTCCGCTGATGATGGCGACCCAACACGGGCTGGGGCCTCTCCAAGCGTCTATTCCCTTGGCCTGCGCGGGCCTACCGTGCGCGATCTCATCGTGGTGGGTCGGCCGACTTGGTGGTGAGGACGCAGTCGACAGGCGGACGTCCCTCGCACGACTTGGCTTCGGGCTGCTGTGCGTCGCCGATGCGTCATTCATCTGGCTCAGTCGACCGGCGACTCCGAGTTGGCTCATGAGCCCGGCGTGGGTGTTGGCCGGCTTCGGGATTGGCCTTGTGGTCCCGACCGCAAACGTGCTCGTACTTGCGCGGACGACGGACGCGAACCGCTCGGCGGACGCCTCCGCGCTGCAGATTGCAAGTACGACTGCCAGTTGCGTCACGACCGGCTTCGCTGGCGTACTCGTCGGATCCGCCAGCCGTGGTTCGCTCGGATACACGACGGCCTTCGGCATCATCGGTGTCTCGATGGCGGCCGTCGCATTGCTCGGCGTCCTGGCAGCAGGTCGACTGAGGCTTGACGTGTCACGCTCAGGAAACAATTATGTCCGTAGTGAGACCGAAATCCAGTCTGCAACAGGAGCTGTGAATGCCCGCGACGACCGGTGACGCGAACAGGTGGTCCCGCCCGTTCGCTTTGGGAATGGCGAACGGGGACGTTCCCAGCGACCCAACAGGCTTCTCCGTCGGACTTGCGAGGTCGTGGCGTACGCGGGGGCTCGCTCGCGTGGCGGTCGGCTTCTCACGACCTGCGGCCGAAATCAGCGTTGAACTCATGCGCGACGTCCGCGCGATGCTCAGCGACGAGGGTATCCGCGTGTCCGAATTCGCTGGCGTCAACGCGAACTTGGTTCACGCGGACCCAGCCGTGCGGGAGCAGGCGGTCGAACGGGTCCGGGCCGCGGTCGGCCCAGCTTCGGCGGTCGGTGCGGCGTGCATGAACTCCGGGCCCGGGAGCTGCAGCGATTCTTGGCGCACGTCGTTCTACCGACCCGATGCTGAAAATTTCACACCACAGGCTGAAGATCGCGCAGTCGATACGCTTACTCGCATCGCGCGGGTGATCGACGACACCGACCTGATCTACACAGTCGAATGTCACCAGCTCACGACGATGCGTTCGGCCGCGATCATCCGCAGGGTGCTTGATCGCGTCGACCATCCCCGTATCCGCGCGAACTTCGACCCGATCAACTTGCTCGACACCGCGTACGCAGCGTTCACCAATGCCGAGCGCATTGGTGAAATCGTCGACACGGTGGGGCCGCGATATGCCCACACCTGCCACGTCAAAGATGTGGTTGTGACCGACGAAATGCCCTTCGAGAGTCACGAGGCCCCTCCGGGCCAAGGGTTGGTCCGGATCGAGACGATCTTTGCCGCGGCGCAGCGGTTGCCGGGCGAGCAGCCCGTTGACCTGATCGTCGAGCACTTAGACCCAGAGAACGCCGAGGCCTCGGTGGAGCTCGTCCGCCAGCGCGCCGTCGAGGCAGGCATCACCCTCGTCTAACTTGTGCCCCTGCCTGCCGCGCATGAGGGACGGTGGCTTAAAGGACTGTGGTGGTTAAAGCCCTGTGGTGCTCAAGGGATGGGTTGCCAGCGCCTGCACCGTGATGTCCATCCATGGCCATGCCGGCAGCGAAGTGAGTGAACGATGCAGATCGTCGGCGTCCTCGCACGACCAGATGGCGATGTTCGCCTGTCGGCCGGGCACCCGCCAGATGTGCACGAGCCTTCCGGTACCCACCAGGTGGATGCCAGCTTGCTCCTCGCGCTCGTCGAGGTCCGCGCGTTCGGCTGCGGTCATCGTGCTCGGGAGCCGGGTCTCGGCGTGGATGAGGTAGTACATGGTGTCTCCGGGCGCAGGGGGGCTATTGGCCGCGCACCACTCTAGCGGTTTAGGTCTTATAACGGCTATTCTCCCCTGGTGCAGAACGTATCTGGGTCGGCGTCGGCGGTGGATCTGTCGTTGGTGGCGTTTCGACGTGACTTGCATGCCCATCCTGAGTTGCGTTTCGAGGAGGTGTGGACGGCGCAGCGTATCGCCGCCGAGATTGAGTCGGATGTCGATGAACTTGTCACCGGAATTGGTGGGACCGGTGTGCTTGCGCGGGTGGATGGAGTTGAGTCCGGTGGTCGGGTTCTTGTGCGCGCGGACATTGACGCCTATCCAGTTCCTGATTTGAAGGAGGTTGGTTATCGGTCGCAGAACGTGGGCGTCACGCATGCGTGTGGGCATGACGTGCATGCGGCGGTCGGTGTCGGGGTTTTGCGTCGGTTCGCCCGGGAGCGTCCAAAGCGCGGAAGTGTCTCGGTGATATTCCAACCGGCTGAGGAGATTCCGTTTGGGTGTCCGAGTGGAGCCGCTACTGTTCTGGAGCATCCAGCTGTGGCTGGTCTGCGCCCGGACGCAGTGCTGGGATTGCATTGTTGGCCGCAGTTGGAGGCCGGGCAGATCGGGATCGACCCGAGCATCGCCATGGCGGCCAAGGACGCATTCGAGATCGTTGTGAGCGGCACGTCGGCCCATGCTGCGACTCCCGCGCAGGGCCGTGACGCGATTCTTGCCGCTGCGTTCTTTGTCACGGCTGTCCACGCTGCGGTTGCGCGTCGGCGTGATCCAAGTGAACTGGTGGCTTTGAACGTCGGGACGATTTCGGGGGGGTTTTCCCAAAGTGTGTTGGCCAGTGAGGTACGCCTGACGGGCACCCTGCGGACCCGAGACGAAGAGCTGCGTCGACGCTTGCGGACCGTGATCGGCGCAGTGGCCGACGGGGTGGGCGTTCAGTTCGACACGACACTCCAGCTGCGTTGGGCAGATCAAATGCCCGCGGTGCGAAATGATGGTGCGCTGGTCGCACTGGCCCGGGGCACTCTTGCACGTGTTGCAGATGTCGTGACGTTAGAGGTGGGCTCGATGACCTCCGACGATTTCGCGCTGTACTCGGCGCTGGGGCCGACGCTGTATCTCAAGCTCGGCGTCGCGTCACCTGGACGCGGTCCGGCGGCCCCGCTGCATTCAGGTCAGTTCGATGTGGACGAGAGTTGCATCCACGTCGGCGTGACCGCGCTCGCCACACTGTGTCTAGACGTTCTCGCCCGCTCGACAGGAGGCTCCTGAACCTGATGGACACCTTCGACTGCTATCGGCAGATGCGCAGAATCCGTCGCCTTGAGGAAACACTTGTCGACCTCAAGAACGCCGGAGAAATCCTGGGCTCCGTGCACCCCTGCAACGGGCAGGAAGCGGTACCAGTCGGGGCCGCCACAGCCTTGCGCTCCGACGACTACATCACTGCCACCTACCGGGGGCATGGGTGGGCTGTCGTCGCCGGGATCGCGTTAGTCGACATCTTTGCGGAGGTGCTGGGTCGCGCCTCCAACCTCAACGGTGGCCGGGGCGCTTCCCCGTATTTCAGCAGTCCCGGTGTCAACTTCATCGGCGAAAACTCGATTGTCGGAGCGGGATTGCCGATTGCGTGCGGCGCAGCACTCAGCGCCATGCGCGACGGACGCGCGCAGGTCAGCTTGGTGTCCATTGGCGACGGGGCGACCAACCAAGGCGCCGTACATGAGGCTTTGAATCTCGCCGCGGTCATGACACTGCCGCTCGTGGTCGTGGTGGAGAACAACGTGTACTCGGAGATGTCTCCTATCGCGGAGATGACGAGAGTGGTCCAGCTGGCCGAACGAGGCGCTGCGTACGGTATTCCGGCGACAATCGTCGACGGAAACGACGCGGCTGAAGTCGCCGCCGCGGTGGACGCGGCGGTGGCTCGTGCACGCGGTGGGGGCGGACCGACCATGGTCGAGGCGATGACGCAACGATACGTCGGGCACCACAGTGGCGACGTTCAGCACTATCGGCCGACCGGCGAGGTGGAGCGGGCGCGGGCGGACGAGCCGTTGGCCAGGCTGCGGGCCGCGGCGGACGATGACACCCTCGTGAAGTACAGCGCCGTCGACATCGAGGTTGACGCCGAGATAGACAACGCTCTGACAGTCGCTCGCACGATCCCGGAACCCGACCCTGGCACAGTGTTGGAACACATCTATGTCTGAGCCTTCGGGTTCGCCCGCGACCTCGCTCCGCTACATCCAGGCCGTCCAAGCGGCGCTGCGATGGGCGCTAGAGTCTCGAGACGATACGGTGATCTTCGGAGAGGATGTCGCGAAGCCAGGTGGGGTCTTCGGCGCGACGAAGGGTCTCTACGAGACTTTCGGCGACAAGCGCATCTTCGACACGCCGATTTCCGAAACGGCCATGCTGGGCATGGCATTAGGCACAGCGATGACTGGCGGTCGTCCGATTGTCGAAATCATGTACGCGGACTTCATGTTCGTTGCGATGGACCAACTTGTGAACCAAATCGCGAACACAAGGTACGTCTCCGAGGGACGCTGGACTGCGCCACTTGTCGTTCGCACCCAACAGGGTTACTCGCCGGGGGCGTGCGCCCAGCACTCGCATTCCATCGAGGCTTACCTTGCGCACACCCCTGGGCTGCGAGTCGCGGCACCTTCGACCGCAGGCGACGCGTACCAGATGCTCAGGACAGCCATAATCGTCGACGATCCAGTTGTTGTGGTGGAGGCACGCATGCTCTACCCGACACGAGGCGATGTTCTGCTCGACTCGGAGGTCGAAGAGATGGGCGGCGCTAGGATCCTCAAGGCCGGCCGCGACGTCACCATAGTCTCGTGGTCGAGCGCCGTTCCTACTTGTCTCGCAGCTGCCGATCAGCTCGCGCGCGAGGGTGTCGATGCGGAGGTAGTCGACATGAGGTGGCTTAACCCGCTCGACCACAGCACGGTGTCCGAGTCGATTGCCAAGACGCGGCGCGGGGTTGTGGTCCATGAGGCGAACCTGACTGCTGGTCTGGGTGCCGAGGTGGTGGCGCGTGCTACGGAATCCCTCTTCGGGGTTCTCCAGGCACCGATACTTCGGGTCGCGGCTCCCGACGTCCCGATGCCCGCAGCTCCTAGTCTCCAGGCCGCGGTGGTCCCGAATGTCGACCGCGTGGTGTCGGCAGTACACGCCACGCTTGGCTATTAGAGCCTCCAAACCCAAGCGGAGCGTGCCAACGTGATCGGGATTCTCGGGCCCCGCGACTCCGTCGCCCTCGCCCAACAGGTCGCCGAGAAGCTTGGGCGTTCGGCGGACATGTTGACGCTGGCGTACCAGCACGTCGACGAAGCAATCGACCTCGCCCGCTCGCTCGAGCCGATGTGTGAGGTGCTGCTGTTCACCGGTGCCGTGCCTTTCGAAAGCGCCAAGCGGGCCGGAACGTGGCAGTGCGAGCTGGATGTCATCCGGCACTCGCAGGCAGACCTCTATCGCATGATCGGCTTGATCCTCAAGGAGACCGGCGGCAAGTTCCCGCGGGTCAGCGTCGACAGCCTGGACTTCGACGCTGTCCATCGGGTATTCGCGGACATGGATCTCCCGATCCCCGAGGTCATCATCCCGGTCGTCGACGAGGAAGGCGCCTTCGTCTTCGAAGACGTCGAAGGCACCGCTCGCGCCCACTTGGCTGCGCTCGAACGCGGAGATGTTGACGCCGTATTGACGTGTCTCGACGGCACGCGTCGGTTACTGGTCGCTGCAGGCGCAACCACGTGGCGTATCGACCACGCGTGGGTCACCATCGTCGAGGCGCTTCGGCGCGCGTGGCTCGCATCCGAAGTCAAGAAGACCAAGGGTAGTTCGATCGCCATCGCCTTGCTGAAGTCGGAGGTAGCTGCGGGGCGTGGCAAATCGAGTGCGACGCGGGCATCGATCGATCGGGCAGTCGCCACGCACGCGCGTCGCATGGGGTCACGATTTGTGGTCGACGACGGCCGCTACCTGGTCATGACGACTCAGGCGGCCATCGAGAAGATGCTCGATCAATACCGCAACGGCCAGAAGTCGCTCGTCGACTTGGCCACCAAGCCGCCGGCCGGCATGACGACGATCCTGGGCGTCGGCTTCGGTGATACCTTCGCCACTGCTCTCGACTCTGCTGAGAAGGCGTTCCAGATTTCGGGGAGCTCTCACCAACCTGCTTTGGTCCGCGGAAACGGCACCGTGGAGTCGTTCGTCGATGGGGCTCAGCCCGGGATCAGTTTGCAGGAAACGTCGGACGCGATTCTCAAGCTCGCCGCCCAGACCGGACTTGGGCCACTGTCGCTGCGCCGATTGATTGCGGCGCTCGGCCGGACTGACTACACCGCTGTCACGGCGCAGCAACTGGCCGAGTTCTACGGAGTCATGCCGAGATCTGCACGAAGGATGCTGGGTCGGCTGGCCGCGGCCGGATACGCACGCGAAGCTGGTATCCGCGGCTCGGTCGGCGCAGGGCGTCCGCACGTCCTGTATGACGTCGACCTGCCGAGACTCGGTCAGATCATCGCATCTAACGCCACCGGGGCCCGGCCGCAGAAACCAGACAGACCATCTGGCGGACGTACGCGGTGAGCAGCGAGTCTGATGGGCACGCGGCTCGTCGTGATTTTGGAGCAGCACCAGTCGAGGCGCGCTGGGCTCGATCGGCGCAGGCTTGGGAACGTGCGAAGGCGGTCTTGGGTGGGGGAGTCAGCACCGGTCTTCGCGCGTCGATGCGGCCACATCCGCTCTTCTTCGAGCGAGGTGAGGGTTCTCGAATTTGGGACGTTGACGGTCACTCGTACCTCGACTATGTGCTTGGTTGGGGCCCGCTCATCCTCGGGCACTCCCACCCGAGTCTCGTGGCGGCGGTCGGTCGCCAACTAAGACTTGGGCAGACCTTCGGTGCGGGTCATCGCGCAGAGTACGAGGTGGCTGAGCAACTTTGCGCGGCGATACCTGGTGCCGAGAAGGTTCTCTGGTCGAATACCGGATCGGAAGCGAACCAGATTGCGTTGCGTCTCGCGCGAGCAGCGACGGGGCGGGTGCGGTTCATTAAGTTTTGGGGTCACTACCACGGGTGGTCTGACTCGATGCTCTTCGGCTACCGCCCGAGCGCGGATGGCTCGTTGGAAGGACTAGCGTCCAAGGGGCAGCATCCAGGTGGACTGGACGATGTGATCTTAGTTCCGTGGAACGATCTCGATGCTGTGCGCGCGGCGCTTGCTGCAGGGTCAGATTCCATCGCGGCAATCTTTGCGGAACCAGTGCTATGCAATTCGGGCGTCATCGCGCCGGCACCGGGCTTTCTAGATGGTTTGCGCAAGTTGTGCGATTCCTACGGCGCATTACTCGTTTTCGATGAGGTGATCACCGGGTTCCGAGTTGCCTACGGCGGGGGAAGTGAACGTTATGGCGTGCCCGCTGACTTGGTGGTGCTCGCCAAGGCGATTGGCGCTGGGTTGCCTCTTGCAGCTGTTGCCGGGCGTGCCGACCTGATCGACCTCACCACGAAGGGTGTGGTGCACGCAGGAACTCACAATGGCGGCCCACTGGTGCTCGCCGCAGCTTCAGTGACGCTCACTGAACTTGCACGCCCGGGCATCTACTCAACTTTCGAACAGCGAGCCGCACGCTTGGTATCAGGGATCCGCGACAGTTTCGAGCGGCACGGCGTCCTAGGCGCCGCCCACCATGTCGGGCCCGTGGTGCAGGTTGCGCCGGGCATTGCCAGTGTCGGGTCTTTCTCGGACTACTTGTGCGCCGACTGGGATTGGTATGACGCACTGACGATTCAGCTGCTTCAGCGCGGAGTATTCAACCTGCCGGGTGGGCGTTGGTACATCTCGACGGCACACACCGCCGAACAGATCGACGAAACGGTTGAAGCGTTCGACGACGCCGTTGAAGCGACAACTAACGGAGTCGGCCTGCCTCAGGCGAGTCCATTGCGCGGCGCACGGTTCTAAGGGACGACGATAAGGAGCATCCTGTGCGGTTCGCCATCGCGGGCATTCACCATGAATCGAACACGTTCGCTCCGTCAGTCACAGGCGCTGGTGCCTTCGTGAGCCAATGGGGCGATGACATCCGGCTGGCGCACGAGGGAGCTCAGTCGACCATCGCCGGGTACCTGGCGGAGTGTCGCGCGAACGCCGTTGACGCCGTACCTCTCGTGTTCGCCCAGGCAACCCCGAGTGGCACCATAACTGCGGATGCCTTCGAGTTGATGTTGGGTCAACTGGTCGACCTGCTGACCGCCGATGAATGGCACGGTGTCCTCCTAGCACTCCATGGGGCAGCAGTGTCGGAAGACTTTCCCGATGCTGATGGCGAGATCCTGCGCCGGGTCCGCGAGGCGGTTGGGCCAACGACGCCCGTGGTTGCTGCGCTCGATATGCATGCCAACGTCAGTCGCGCGATGCTAGAAGCCTCAACTGCCCTCGTGACTTACCGCACGAACCCACACGTTGACGCGGCGGCTCGGGCGGCAGAAGCGGCTCATATAGCGATCGCGGCTGCTCAAGGCTTTGTTCAGCCGATGCAAAGCCTCGTCATGATCCCGATAGCCCTGAACATCCTTCGACAAAACACGTCCCAGGAGCCTTTGCATTCGCTACTCCAGCGCCTCGACGATGTTCTTACGCGGCCCGGCATCTTGTCGGCGAGTATCGCGGAGGGTTACCCATACGCGGACGTCCCAGAGATGGGCATGTCGGTAGTGGTGGTAGCAGATGGCGATCAGGATCTCGCATCGGCCACTGCGGACGAACTCGCCGCGCACGTATGGTCAAGGCGAGGGGAACTCGACGCGGTGGCGGTTTCGGTGCGTGCCGCGTTGGTCGGCCTGATGGATGGGAAGGGCGGTCCCGTTCTGCTCCTAGATGTCGGTGACAACATCGGCGGGGGAGCGCCTGGCGACTCGGTAGTGATCTTGCATGAAGCCTTGCGCTTAGGCTTCGCCGGCCTCTTCATGGTCCTATTTGCCCCTGACGCCGTGCGGGTGTGCGAACAGGCGGGGCCAGGGGTGACGGTCACACTCCGGATGGGTGCCGCCACCGATCCCTCGATCGGACCGCCGCTGACCGTCGACGCAACGGTGCTGTCGTTGAACGATGGTCAATTCGAAGACTCCACCCCTACGCACGGCGGACAACGGTACTTCGATGCCGGTCGGACCGCCGTGGTTGAACTCCAAGGCGGCATCACATTAGCCCTTACGAGCCGCGCAATCATTCCCGCGAGTCGTGTACAGATGACTAGTCTCGGACTGGATCCATCGCGCTTTCGAGCAATCGTCGCGAAGGGCGTTAACTCACCGTTGGCCGGTTATTCATCGATCGCCGCGGAGGTACTCGTGCTCGATACACCTGGCTGCGCGGCTGCCGACCTGTCTCGCCTCCGCTACCAGCACCGTCGCGTGCCTATGCATCCGCTCGATGCCGTCGCGGAGTAGTTGCTTGCTGCAGGCGCCTAAACGGCCCCAACTAGGTCAGCCCCTTGACGGCATTGCAGTTGTCCCCGTCATGTATTTGCCCGAGCACTGCTGCCCAAGGTTGGCGACGGTTCTCAGTAGGTCTTGCGGCCTTTCAGGAATACCCTTTGGGGCCGCCGGAGCGTGGTGATGTCCAGGCCGGGATTGCCTACTGTCAGAAGGAAACTCGCCTCGGCGCCAACCGCGATCGAAGCGACGAAGCCGGCATTGCCAAGCGCCTCGGCCGCGCCCTGTGTGGCGGCGTAGATCGCTTCGCTGCCGGTCATTCCCGACTGCATCAGCAGTTCGAGTTCGCGGACGATTGTCAGTCCGCCGAACGGCATGTCGGTGCCGACGACGACCTTGCCACCACGTGCCCTGAATCGCCGGATCCATTCCAGCCGGCTCTCGATCGAGCGTGCCATGTCAATGCGGGTCTGCTCGGCCCAGCCGTCTTCTATGAGTGCTCGAAACGCCTTGTAGGCCAGCAGGTCGGACTCATCAAACCAAGATTCCCACCGTGGATCCCTGCGAACGATGTCCTCTCCGTAGCCGGCTTGGAACTCGTGGGCCACCAGGGTGGGGCAATACGTCACGCCGTTGTCGACCATCGCGTCGAGGATTCGTTCTGTGCTCGGCCAATCGACGTCCGCCCAGGCACGAGCCCAGGTGGCCAGTCGCTCACCTACCGACTTGTACGCCAGCATCTCTTCTTGCGAAACCGTTCGGCTGGCAAACACGCGTGAACTGTTGTCGAGCTGGTCGATCCCTGCCAGCGACGCTTCGATGCCGTCGGCCGCCCAGACCTGGCCCACCACTGGAAGGCCAGCCGCGTGTGCCTCGTTCACGATTGCGGATATGAAGCTCTGCGGAGCGCCCTGGGTGACGATGAGAGCGTCGACCTCGCCGGAGGAGATGAGTGAACGCGCCGCATCGGCCGCTTCACGGGGTGACCGGACGACCGTCGTCCACTCGGGATACGCGGGCTCGACGCTGTCAAGCATCGGACCGCAGCTCGAGATACCCAGCGGCCATGCAGAATCGACGGTCGTCTGTGCGCGCGCCGTACGGACCGTCGCTACATCGAGGCCGGCGAAGCGAATGTGCCGGATGCCCGCCTTCGCGTAGGCCGCGATGTCGCTTTCCCGGGCGCTGTGGACGTGGATGTCGACGAGTGAGGGCACCGCGACGAGGCCAGTCGCGTCGAGAATCTCGGTGCCAGGCACCGGCTCCAGCGCTTGATCGATGTCGGAAATGACGCCGTCCGCGACGGCGATATCGACGACCGGGCCTAGCTCACCTGAGGTATCGAAGATTCGCACACCGCGCACCAGCCATGAACTCGTTCCATCGTTCGCCACGTCAGTCGTGACCGACTGCCAGCCCGCCATCGACGACAAGTTGCACGCCGGTGATGTACGAGGCTTCGTCGGATAGCAAGAACGCCGCGGCGGCCGCGACTTCGGACGCGAGGCCGATACGCCGTGCGGGAATCGTCGCGGAGATCTCGTCCCACTCTTCAGGCCGCTCGAGTTGGCTACGGAACAGTGGCGTATCGACGATCCCCGGCAGGATGGTGTTGACGCGAACCCCTGACGCTGCGACTTCCTGCGAAAAACTGGTCATAGCGGCGTGCAGCGCAGCCTTTGACGACGCATAAATGGCGTCACGTGGTTCGGGACGAAGACCCGCGACGCTGCCGATAGCCACCAGCGAGCCTCGACCAGCCGCACGGAATCGAGAGAGCATCAGGGCTGCCAACAGCGTTGCACCGTGCACGTTGACGGCGTGGATCTCCTCCATGAGCTCGGCGGTCACATCGCCCATCGCGACCAAGCCCGGATGGACGCCGGCCACGATGCAGATTGCCTCTGGCTGACCCCAGTCATCGATGCGCCCGACCAGACGCTCGACAGACCGCGAGTCGCCCTGCTCATACGTCTCAAGTGCCAAGGTCTGCGCGCTAGCGAAGGCGGCGGTCGACTGCCGAAGCAGTACTTCATCACGATCGGCCAGAAGCAGGATCGCGCCGTCCGCGTCAAGCCGCTCCGCTACCGCCGCGCCGATCCCACGGGAGGCGCCGCACACGACAATGCGCCGACCTTCGATCCCTCTCATCGACTGGCCATCTCTTCGGCACGCTGTCGGTCGCGGTAAGCGGCGGCGTGTACTCGATTGCCGCATGTGCGGCTGTCGCAATAGGCCCGGGAGCGGTTCTTCGAGTTGTCCACCATGACGCGATTGCAGTTGGGAGCACCGCAGATCCGTAGCCGATTCGCCTCACCGGAGGCTAACAACACGGCGAGCGCCATCGCGCAGTCGGCATTGATGTGTTCGGACAGCGATGCATACGGCGGGAAGAAGTGAAAATGAATACCGAAGCCATCGTGGACGACGAGCCGCGGCTCAATCGATGCCGACGCCAGTGTTTGGTTGACGAGCGCAATCTTGGTCTCCTCATCGGGAGCAGCGAAGATGGCGAAGAGTCGGCGGCGCACGGTGTGGAGGGTGGCGAGGTCCGCTTGCGTCGGTGGACCGACCTCCGTGATCGACCGACTCTCGACGAATGCTCGAACCGCATCGACGGTGCCGAGCTCCTCGGTGGACGCGATGTGTGGGCTGGTATTGATCAGGGCCGTCAGGGTGCTCAAGATCTGGTCAAGGTGATGCAGCGGACCCATCGTCAGGTCACTTCCTTCAGGCCGACCGATGAAACGCAATGATGAAGTCCGCAACGCTCTCAACGACGCCGGCAAGTACGCGGCTTCCGAGCTCGGCGTCGGCCAGCCGAGCATCGTCTGTACGACCGTCGCTGGATTCCCACAGATCCGGACGACGGATGTGCGCTCCGGGGTGCTCCGCAACGCCGAGAGGGGTGGTGGGTTCGGCGTCGGCTGCTCGTTCATCGAGGCGAACCATCTCGGGGAAGAGTGCCAACATGATCGATGTTTCGAAATGGCCTGCGTGGCCCGGCATGAGCCCGGGTGGCAGATCGACGGTCTCGAGAAAACTCGCGGCCAACGTCCAATACGAGCCCACGGCGACATGGACATCGAGCTGCAGCTCATAGCCAAGGCGGTCGGCAGCCAACCGTGCGGCGGCTTCGTTTCCACCGTGTCCGTTCAAGAGAACGACGCGCCGGAATCCCTCGACAGACAACGTGGTCACAATGTCGGTCAGTACGTTCAGGTACGTCGTCGAGCTGAGGCTTATGGTGCCGCCGAACGGAACGTGATGGTGGGCGAATCCAAAAGGCAGGGTTGGCGCCAGCAGGACTGGCTCATGTGCTGCCGCGAGCTCGACGGCTCGCTCCGCGATAGCGGTGACGATTGCGGCATCGGTACGAACCGGTAGGTGGTGCGCATGCTGCTCAGTCGAGCCGAGCGGGACCACGACGGTCGCTACGGAGGCGAGCTGGCGAAGGTTGTCGCGCGTCAGTGAGTCGAAGCGCCAGACGTGATCGGCTATCGCCACGGGTTACCCCCAATCCTGGATATCGCCGTTATGGATATCGACCTCATGGATATCGCCGGAAACTACGTGCGTCAGGACCAACGCCCGTGATCGCTCCGACACTGTAGGAGCCGCAGTCACTATCGTCAAGGAAGACGCTAAGCGTCGTCTGAACCTGGATTCGATAACGAACCGAGCACGGATCTACGAGACCGGCTCTGAACGCTTGACGGCCGCGGCTCTCGACTTCTACCGTCTGCGCAGGTGCATAGCCCCTTATGCCCCTGATGCGGTCGGGCGTCAATGGTGCCCTCTCATCACCGCAGAGCCGCTGTATCCCGACTACTGGACTCAGCTGAAAGGCTGCACGTGTCGTATCGAGCGGAACTCCATCGGACGGGTACCTACCGTTACCTACCGGCGATCCCTGCCTACTCCGCCGGTGTCGCCGCCGAGCCCGGCTATCTGATCACCGGGCTTCGGTTTGCGGTGCCTTCGCCCGTCGGTGCGGCGTTCGAACTTCTTGACCGTGAGCTCGAGTCGCGTAGGCTCGATCCATCAGCGATCGTCGGCTTCGAGCTTCGATCTGCCACGCCGTTCGGCTTCGACAGCTTCAGCGACTTCAACGACGAGTATCGGAAGCTGCTGATAGAGCGTGATCTCCTCGACGGCGATCACAATCCCGTGGCCCGTACGAACATCTGCCCCGTGCATGGTGCGCCGGCCGAACCGGTGATCCTGTCCGCGTTCGTCGTCCGGCCCGCAGATGATCGGCGTCCTGGCGACTTCGTCATCGCCGGTTGTGGCGAGGTCGACGGCGCGTTGGCTCCCGAGAACATCGTCGCCTTCCGCGATCTCAGCCAGGACGGGCTGCTCCAGAAAGCAGAGTTCGTGCTCGGCGAGATCGTTGCGCGGATCGAGGCGCTGGGTGGGACGGCAGATGACCCGAACATCATCAACGAGTACTCGGCGCACGCCATCGACGGACTGGCCGAGCTGATCGAGCGCCGCTTACCTGCCGCAAGCCATTCAGGCTATGTGCACTGGTCAGCGCGTCCCCCCGTCGCGGACATTGAGTTCGAGATGGATTGCCGCCACATCAGCGAATGGGAAGTGGTGTGAGGTGACGCGATCCGGGGAGGCGGCGTGACGCGACAATCACCGCTCATGCCTGTCGAGGAGGTGCCAGTCGCTGCCGCCAAGGTCTGGCTCTACACGGGCGCCGAGGGTCCGCCGCTCGCGGCCCACGAAGCAGCGCTGACCCGCTATCTCGCGAATCGCGCAAACGCATCAGCCGGACGAGACGCGAATGCCGATGTCGAAGCCAGGCTTCGCGAGCGGCTGGCGAGCCTGCTCGGCATGGACACAGGTGACATCGCGCTGGTCTCTAACTCCAGTGAAGCGATGAACATCGTTGCAGGCACGATTGCCCTGCAGCCCGGCGACAACATCGTGCTGAACGATCTGGAGTTTCCCTCGGTTGTCCAGCCCTGGTTGCGACTGGCAGGCGAAGGCGTCGTCGACATCAGGTTGGCGGCCCACGTCGGTACCGATTTGCCGACGGAGACGGTGACGTCGCTCATCGACGACCGCACGCGGGTCGTCGCGTTCAGTCACGTCAGCTTCAAGTCGGGTTGGCGCCACGACGTGCGCGCGCTGTCGGAGGCGGCCGACAGAGTCGGGGCGCTGGTGTTGCTCGATGCGACCCAGTCACTGGGTGTGATACCGGTGCCCGCGGACCTCGTCGACGTCGTGGTCTGCAGTTCGTACAAGTGGTTGCTCGGTGGGCATGGTGTTGGGGTGTTGGCGTGGAATCGACGTCGCCGGCCGTTGCCCGATCCGCCTGCTGTCGGCTGGCGCTCGGTGCCAGACATTTTCACTCGTGACCGGTTCGAGACGTATCACCTTCACGACGATGCACGACGTTTCGAAACCGGCTTTCCGTCGTTTCCGACCATCTACCTTCTCGACACGTCACTCGGAACACTTGGCCGGTACGAGGCGACGGCGGTTCGCGACCACGTGCTCGCCCTGAGCGGCAGGCTGGTGCAAGAACTGTCGACGCGAGGCTGGGAGCTCCTGACCCCGGCGGCGCCCGAGCACCGCGCAGGCAACGTCGCAGTCTCCACGCCCAACGGCTCGGAGCTTGCAGGTTTGCTTGCGGAACAGGGGATCCACTGCTGGGGTGGCGACGGGCGACTGCGGGCTTCCGTGCACTTGTTCAACGGCGACGACGACATCGACAGACTGCTCGCCGCACTCGACGAACTGCCACCGCACCTGCGTCCGGGCGGGTAGCGTCGTGCCGAGTCAGATGCGGGTCAGTCTTCGGCCGGTGAAATTCACCGATGCCGAGACCGTCCTTGCGAGCCACGAAGGGCTGACGGCCTCGGTGTTCCGTTACCCGACAGGGGTGAAAGGGCTCCGTATTTCCAACGAGTTGGGACACATCTCGGTGTTGCCATTTCAGGGGCAGCAGATCTGGGATGCCACCTTCGCCGGCCGGTTGCTCACGATGGCTTCGATATTCGCCGGGCCGTATCCGACGCAGGACTACCTCAGTACCTACGGCGCCTTCTTCCTCCACTGCGGTGTCCTAGGCATGGGCAACCCGGGCCCTTCAGATGTGCACCCATTGAACGGCGAGTTGCCGAACGCACCATATGACGAGGCCTCGCTGCTCGTCGGCGACGATGAGTCAGGGCCTTACATGGCGCTCACCGGCAACTATCGATATGCCAAAGCCTTCAGCCACCACTACCTCGCTCACCCGACCGTCACGCTGCACGCCGCGAGCAGTCGCGTGCGCCTCGACATGACGATTCGCAATCTGAGCCGGAAGCACATGGACTTCATGTACTTGGCCCACATCAACTTCAGACCAGTCGACGGCTCAGTACTGCTTGACACTGCAGGAAAGGGCGGCGAGTCCGTGCGGGTGATCGACGAGGATCTCGACGCGGCGACGCTGGCCAGGATTCGGACGGATCCGACGCGCCACAGATTCATCGATTCCGGGACTCGCTACGACCCGGAACTGGTGCTCGGGTTGGAATTGCTCGCAGGCTCGGACGGGCTCGCCCACGCGATGCAACTGCACCCGTCCGGCACCGCGGACTTCGTGAGCTACCGCCCAGAGCAGTTCGACCACGCTGTCCGCTGGATCAGCAGAAGTGATGACCGCGATGCGCTTGGTTTGCTCTTGCCCGCTACTGCGGAGCCCGACGGTTACCTCGCCGAGAAGGCCAAGGGCAACGTCAAAAGCCTTCCCGCGTATGCGGAGGTGAACTTCTCACTTGAGTTCGGCGCACTGGACACGCATGACGCGACCGGGTTGAAAGACACCATCACTGAGCTCGTCGGAGAGATGACGTCCTATGGCCGGTGAAGTGATAGCGGGCGCGCGGGCAATCGAACTCGTGGAATCCATTCTTCACCGGGAACGTGCCGACCTCGAAGATCTAGTGACTGACCTCGTAGGCATAGACAGTCAGATTCCGCCGCATGCCGACGAACGCGCGATCGTGCGGTTCGTGTCCGAGACTGCGCTAGCGCTCGGGCTGCCGACGGGCGAGGTGGTCTCGCGGCACTCGACGCGGCCGAACTTGATCATTCGAATTCCGGGCGTAGGTGGCGGGCCGACGCTCATTCTGAACGGGCACCTCGATACCAAGCCGGTCGGTGATGCACGGGAGCTGTGGCGAACGCCCCCACTCTCCGCGACTCGCGTCGGTGAGAACATCTTCGGTCTCGGAGTCAGCGACATGAAAGCGGCGGTCGCGTGCATGGTGTACGCCGCCCACGCCGTCATCGCGTCGGGCACGGCCCTCAGAGGGGATCTGATCCTCGCCCTCGTTGCGGACGAAGAGGCCGGCGCGACCTACGGATCCCGATTTGTCGCACCGCTGCTCGCAGGTGTGGCCGACGCGTGCCTCATCGGCGAGCCGTCGGGGTGGGAGCGTGACTGGCAGGGCATGCATCTGGTGTCCAGAGGCCTCTGCGCATTCCAGGTCCACGTGCAAGGAACGCAGATGCACAGCAGCCTTTCCGATCGGATGCCCTCGGTCAACGCGAATATCGAGATGGCCAAGCTGATCCTTCGGCTTAAGCGCGACTTCGACGAAGCCTTCCCGTTGCACGATCCGGCGCCCACTCTCAACGTTGCGGTCACTGCGAGGGGCGGCGTGTTTTACGGTGTCGTACCCGGTGATGCGGCGTTCGGCTGCGACCTTCGGACTGTCCCGGGCATGGCAGAGGCCGATGTTCACGCGTTCTTCGACGGGTGGGCTCGCGACCGGAGCGACGAAGTGGGCGGCGCGTCCGTGCGGATCCTGTACGACGACGTTCTCAGCTGGATCCCGAGCTCGGAGATCTCGGCGAAGAGCGATCTGGTTTCTGCTGTGGAGCAAGCAAGTGCAGCGGTGCTGGGCGCCGCCCCGCCTCCATCGGTCTTTCCGGGCGCGACCGACGCGCCGTGGTTCGACGCGGCAGGAATACCGACCCTTGCCTCGTTCGGGCCCGGAATTCTGACGTACTGCCACGGCCCCAACGAGTTCGTGCGAGTGGAAGCCATCCATCAGGCCGCGCGCATCTATGCGCGAACAGTGCTCGGCTACTGCGGCGTAGGTGCGACGTAGGTGGACCAGTTCGCCGACGCGCACCTCCATCTGTTCACCAACGGCTTTCGCGGGCGGGGCGGAAGCAGCCCGGCCGGGCGCGGTCGCGAGGTCGACGCGTACGAGGTGCTCGCCCGGCGGCATGGCATCGTCGCGGGCCTTGTCATCGGATACGAAGGCGAGGGAATCGATCCCGACAACAACTCTTACATCCGATCCCTCGCTGCGACACACCCGTGGATGTCGACAGTGGCGGACGTGTCGGCGGATGCCGCGCCCGATCCGATTCGGCTCGACCGACTCCTCAGCCTCGGTCACCGAGGGATCGCGTTGTACGTCGCGGATGCCGAGTCCGCGGCCGCTGTCAGCTCGTGGCCGACGGAGAACTGGCGTGTCTTGGAAGCGCGCAACGCGATCGTGTCAGTAAACGCCGGGCCGGGCGGGATACGCGGGCTGGTCAACGTCGTCGAGCGAGCATCTGGATGCACGTTCCTCTTTTCCCATCTCGGCGATCCCGGTCGCTTCGCCCAGCCGCCAAGTGCTGACGACGCCGCCCATCGAATCGGTGCGCTGTTACGGCTGGCCCGAAACGACAACGTGTACGTGAAAGTCTCGGGTTTGTACGCCATCAGCGATCCAGCGAATGCCTACCCGCACGAAGCGGCTTGGCCCTTCATCGACGTAGTCCTTCAGAAATTCGGACCAGATCACTGCCTGTGGGGTTCGGACTTCAGCCCGTGCCTGGACGACGTCTCGTTCGAGCAGGTGATCCGCAACCCCGTGCTCGAAGGACTTCCGGCCGCCGACTACGACCGAGTCATGGGCGGCAATCTGATAAGCCTGCTGCGCTAAGCAGGGAGCGTTATGGCCGACCTGAGCTACGTGTCGAACCCGGCTATGACGGACTATTCGAGGCCTCACGCACTAGCGACTTCCTGGTGGGAGGTGCGGGACTCGCGGCGCGGGGACGCCGGTCCGCCAGCGGTGTCGTGTACCGCTGCCTTCCGCGAGTGGCTAAGAACCGATGAGTTTGCGCCTGCTGGTCCGTCTCAACTACCGGAGGTGTGGAGTGCGAAAGATTGTCGCGTATGAGTTGTTGTCCCTGGACGGCGTTGCCCAGGACCCGGACACGTTCTTTACTGACTGGGACGACGCGATGGAGGCCAACCTCGCCGCTGTAATCGCAGCGCAAGACGCCGTCATCCTCGGCCGACGCAGCTACGACGAGTGGGCCGGGTTCTGGCCGGGCAACGAGATCGAGCCCTTCGCGACGTTCATCAACGGGGTCACAAAGTACGTTGCGACATCCGCACAACTCGACCGCGGATGGGCCAACTCGACTGCCGTCGACGGCGGGCTCGTCGAGTTCGTTCAGGACCTGAAGGACCAGCCCGGAGGCGACGTCGGCGTCCACGCCAGCATTTCCGTCGTCCAGACGCTACTCGCTGCAGACGTCGTCGACGAACTCAGGCTCGTGATCGCGCCGAAGGTCGTCGGTAGCGGACGAAGGCTCCTCGAAGGATTGCCGCCGATTCGCCTCGAGTCGATCCAAAGCGCGATGTCACCGACTGGCTATCTGCTCGCCGGCTACCGCGTCATCCGGTAGCTATCTCGCAATCATCAGACGAACGTCACGCGGGTCGCGGGATCCTGGCCTGCCAGGTCCGCACCCGGGAATCTGCGCAGGCCCTCGAACTGACCTGCGCGCAGCTTGCCGTGACCGCGTGTCGACCAGTTCGACGCCGGAGTCGCGGTCGGGTTCTGTCCGATCGGTCGAACCGGCGCGGATAGGACCGAGGCCGCCAATTCGGGGCCCGTCGTCGTCCGGCGGCTCGTCATAGACGCGGCGAAACCGCACGGTCACCTTCTTGATCATCGGCATCCGCCTCTTGTCCGGACACTGGTGTGGGCGGCCGGCGGTTCCCGTCCAATGATCGGGTTGTCCGGTCGGCTGGAACTCGCTCCTCGTGCGGATGTGCTGGTGCTTCCTTGTCTCGGTGTACAGACGCCGCACTAGGCGTAGTCGGCACCGTGCGCGCGGTGCGTCAGTAGCCGAGTGCCGCGTTCACCTCGTCTTGTACATGGCTCGACAAGGCATCTGGGCCGCCAAATATTGAGCTGGTGAGAACCGATGACTTGGTTGTCTGTAGGTACTCGGTTGTCGACGTTGGCAACGAGTCTGGTGCCGAAAGCACGATCGGGCCACCGTCGTGAGCTTCGAGAGCACCTCCGGTCAGTGCGTCCGGGTAGGTGACGCCGCTGGCGACGCCGAGCACAGTCGGTGTGTCGAACAGTTTGGTCGCAACCTGCGCCGCCGTGGTGTAACGGTCAGCTCCCGAAATCGGCACGGCTGCCGGGTCTGCCGCGATGGCCGGACCGCCGATTGCGTATACCGTCGTCGCGTGTGCGCTGAGGTACGCCGCCACGGACGGCGGCAAGGCGCCGTCGTCGGTCAGCAGCACCGCGCCGCCGACGTGGCTCGCGGCCGGACCGGCTGCCAGTGCGTCGGGGAAGTTCATCCCGGTTGCCAGCAGGACCGTACTCGGGTCGCCCAATGCGTGGGCCACAGCCAGTGCCGTGCCGAATCGGTCGACGCCTGCGTAGCGCACCGGAACGTATCCAAGCGCGGTCACCTGGCTCGCGACACTCGCCGGGATGGCGGCCGTGCCACCGAGCAGATACACCGTGCCGCCAGGAACCAACACCCGCTCGATCTCTGCGGTTGTCGTGTCGTCGAGCGCCCCACCTTGCACGAGCAGCAGCGGGGCGTCCTTGGCCTTGGCGAGAGGGATGCCGACCAACGCGTCGGGGTAGTTGTCAGCCCGCGCCAAGACCACCGCGCCGGCGCTGTGCTTCGTGGGTAACTCGGCGAGCGAGGTGGCCACGGCAGTCGCGAGGCGGTTCACCCCGGCAATCCTTGCCGGTGGGGCGGGCACCGGCGCGACACCACCGGCGCGAACCCTCATGGGCGTCGTGGCAGGCGAGGCCGCCGAGTCGAGGCCGGTCCCGACCGCGTTCACCGCGGCCACCGTGAAGGTGTACGGCGTGCCGTTGGTCAGGCCCGCCAGGGCGTAAGTGGTGACATCGCCGACAGCGATCGGCGAACCGGGCGATGGCGTGATGACGTAGCCCGTGAGTGGCGAGCCGCCGTCATCGACCGGTGCGATCCAACGGAGGACGACTTGCCCGTCACCCGCACTGGCGGTCACCGCGGTCGGCGCGTCGGGGACCACAGGAGATGGCGTCGCCGCTGCCGAGACGACCGACACAGCGCCAGCGCCGACCGCGTTCACCGCGGCCACGGTGAAGGTGTACGGCGTGCCATTCGTCAACCCTGTCACGGCGTAGCTGGTCACGTCACCGAGCGGGACCTGCGAGCCCGACGACGAAGTCAGGAGGTACCCGATGATCGGAGAACCCCCGTCATCGGTGGGCCCCGTCCAGGTCAACGTGACGGTGCCGTTGCCCGGTGACGCGGTGGTGATCGTCGGGGCGTCGGGGACGGTTGGCTCCGGGGTGACAGATCCGGAGGCTACCGAAGCGGCGCCGATGCCCACGACGTTGATCGCGGCCACGGTGACCGTGCACGACGTGCCGTTGGTCAACCCGGTCACGACGCCGCTCGTAACGTTGCCGACCGTCATCGGCGAGCCGCACGACGGGGTGATGAGGTAGCCGGTGACTGGCGAGCCGCCAGCGTCCGTCGGCGCGGTCCAGTCCAGATTGACCTGGCCGTTGCCGGCCGTCGCCGAGGTGATGGTTGGCGCATCGGGCACCGTCGCGGGCGTCACAGCGGCGGACGCCGCACTGGCGGGGCCGGTGCCGTTTCCGTTCACCGCGTACACCTCAAACGTGTAAGGGATGCCGTTGGTCAAGCCGGTCACGACGGCGGTCGTCGCGGTGGAAACCCCGTCGTTGAACTGTGTGTAGGTGGTGTCGTCGGTGGAGTAATAGACGGTGTAGTCGGCGATCGCGCTGGCGCCGGTGCTACCGGCAGTCCAGGTCAGCGTGACCCGCGAGTCGGCGGCTGCCCCGGCCACGTTCGACACGGCCCCCGGCAGCAACGACGGCGTCGCGGCGACGCGGTCGGAGCGTGGGCCTAAGCCGGCCGCATTCTGCGCTTCCACCGAGATGTAATAGGTAGTGCCATTCGTCAGGCCGCTGAGTGTGCAGCTGAGCGAGCTGGCGTTGCACGTCGTGACCTGAGTACCGCCGACTGCCTGGTTGAACGCCGTCGCACTGTAGCTGGTGATGGCCGAGCCGTTGCCGTTCGCGGCCGCCCAGCTCACCACGATGCCGTTGTTCTCCGCGTTGGCGACGATCGTCGATGCGTCGGGAGCGTCCGGGAAGCCATACGGCGTTGCGGTCACGACGTTCGAGGCAGCGCCTGCTCCAGCGGCGCTGATCGCCCGCACGGCGACGCCGTAGCTGGTGCCATTAGTTAGGCCGCTGATGTTGATCGGGCTCGTCGTGCCGACCGCGGTCTGCCACGCGCCGCCGTTGAGCTGGAACTCGTAGCCGGTGATCGGGTCAGAGCCGGCACCTCCGGCGGTGAACGCAACGGTCAGGTACGTGTCGTGCGCGACGATCGACGACAGAGTCGGGGCACCGGGCCGCGCCAGCGGGGTCACCTGTATGCGCGAGGACTCCGCGCTCGAACCGACCACGTTTTGTGCCACTACCGACACGTAGTACGTCGCGGTGTTCGTCAAGCCTAAGATCGTGCAAGACGTCGTCGCAGCAGTGCAGGTCGCGGTCGCGCTGGTACCCGAGATAGACGTGTACGCACTGGTGAGGTAGCCAGTGATCGGCGATCCGCCGTTGTCGACCGGCGCCGTCCAGGACACGCCGACCGTCGCGTCGCCGGACGCGGCCGCGATGCCGGTCGGCGCAGCGGGA